>JBKHWC010000030.1:26744-34443 GCA_046569765.1 Alphaproteobacteria bacterium
CCGGAGCCGCTCGAATTCCGCGTTGTCGCCGCGCGCCTTCGCCGCGCCCACCTCTTTCGAGGCCGCATTCTGTGCCGCTGCCGCCGTCTCGGCCGCCAGTATCTTCGCCCGCCGCGCCTCGTCCATCGCCAGAAGCTCGGCCGCCATCGGCGCCAGCCCGCGCCGCGAGAGCGCCCGGTCGAAAGCGGCGGGATTTTCGCGGATGAAGCGGATGTCGTGCATGGGAAGACCCTTCGAAAGACTACGCCGGCGCTTATGCCCGATTACGCGGCCCGGGGGAAGGTGCCCGCCCGCGCCGCCGGATCGGCTTGGTGCCTCTGGCAAAGCCGCGCGAAAGGCCTTACATGAGCCGACAATCGCAGAAGAGGGCGCTTGACCCTCGGCCCCGCAGGAAAGGATGCCCATGTTCGCCACCCCCGCTTTCGCCCAGGCCGCCGGAGCCCCCGGAGCCGGTGCCGCCTTCGCGCAGTTCCTGCCGATCATCCTGATCTTCGTGATCTTCTACTTCCTGCTGATCCGTCCGCAGCAGAAGAAGATGAAGGAACACCGCGCCATGGTCGAAGCCCTGCGCCGCGGCGACCAGGTCGTCACCGCAGGCGGGATCGTCGGCAAGGTCTCCAAGGTCCAGGAAGACGGGATGGTCGAGATCGAGATCGCCGATGGGGTCAAGGTGAAGGTCATCAAGCACACCATCGGCCAGGTTCTCAACAAGACCGAACCGGCCGCGAGCTGAGCCCATGCAGTCGATGCCGCTGTGGAAGCGTGCCCTGATCCTTCTGGTCTGTGCCTGGGGTGTCCTGGCGGCAGTCCCGAACCTGTTCTACACCCGCGTCGAAAGCCATAACGACGCCGCTGCCGCGATCGAGGCCGCCGGCGGCACCGCGACACCGGAACAGGAAGCCGCGCGCGCCCAGTGGCCTGACCTCCTGCCCTCGGCGCTGATGAACCTGGGCCTCGACCTGCGGGGCGGGGCGCATCTTCTGGCCGAGGTTCGGGTCGAGGATGTCTACAAGACGCGCGTCGATGCGCTCTGGCCCGAGGTGCGGGACGCGCTGCGCGACCTGCGCGATCAGGTGGGCAACGTCCGCCGCGCGCCTTCGCCCGATGGCGTCCTGCGTGTCACGATCGAGAACACCGAAGGCATGGCCGCCGCGCTGGACGCCGTGCGCGGCCTTGGCGACAGCGTCGTCACCCTGACCGGCGTCGGCCAAAGCACGATTGATGTGGCCGCCGAGGGCAATGACATCGTCGTTCAGCTCTCCGAGGCCGAAAAGCGCGCCACGGATGAACGCACCCTGCAACAGTCGCTGGAGATCATCCGCCGCCGCGTCGACCAGGCCGGCACGCGCGAACCCACGATCCAGCGCCAGGGCGAGGATCGCATCCTGATCCAGGTGCCTGGAATCGGCTCGGCGCAGGAACTCAAGGACCTGATCGGCACCACAGCGAAGCTGACCTTCAACGCCGTGGTCAGCCGCACCACCGACCCGGGCGCCAATGCCGGTCCCCGCAACCTGCTTTTGCCGTCGATGGACGAAGAGGGCGTCTACTACATCGTCGAGGAAACCCCCGTCGTCTCGGGCGAGGATCTCGTGGATGCGCAGCCCTCGTTCGACCAGAACAACCGGCCCGCCGTCAGCTTCCGCTTCGACACGACCGGCGCGCGCAAGTTCGGCGACTATACCGCCGCCAACATCGGCGCGCCCTTCGCCATCGTGTTGGACAACGAGGTCATTTCGGCCCCGGTGATCCAAAGCCACATCCCCGGCGGATCGGGCATCATCACCGGCAGCTTTACGGTCGAGGAATCGACCAATCTCGCCATCCTGCTGCGCGCAGGCGCCCTTCCGGCCGAGATGTCCTTCCTGGAAGAGCGGACCATCGGCCCGGAACTGGGTCAGGATTCCATCGATGCGGGCAAGACCGCCGGCCTTGTCGGCATGGTGGCGGTGGCCGTCTACATGATCGCAAGCTACGGCACCTTCGGCCTGATCGCGAACCTCGCACTGGCAGTGAACATCGCGCTGATCGTCGCGGTCCTGTCGATGATAGGGGCGACCCTTACGCTGCCCGGCATCGCCGGTATCGTCCTGACCATGGGGATGGCTGTCGACGCCAACGTGCTGATCTTCGAGCGAATGCGCGAGGAATTGCGCGCCGGGGCGAACCCGCGCCGCGCGATCGAACAGGGCTTCGACCGTGCCTTCTCGGCGATCATGGACTCGAACGTGACGGGCCTTCTGACCGCGCTGATCATGTTCTGGCTGGGCTCGGGCCCTGTGCGCGGCTTTGCGGTGACGCTGGGGCTTGGCATCCTGACGTCGATGTTCACCGCCGTCTATGTCACCCGGCTGATCGTCGAGACCTATGTCGACGTGAAAAAGCCGAAGACGATCGTGGTCTGAGCGGAGGAATGTGAAAATGGCCTGGCGCCTGCGGCTTGTCCCCGAAAAGACCAACATCGACTTCTTCAAGATCCAGTGGATCACCTTCGGCACGTCAATTGCGGCGATGCTCGTGTCTGTGGTGCTGATCTTCACCATGGGGCTGAACTTTGGCATCGACTTCCGGGGCGGCACGACGATCCGCACTGAATCGACCCAGGCGGTGGATGTCGGCGCTTACCGCGAGGCGCTGTCGGTCCTGGATCTGGGCGATGTCTCCATCTCCGAGGTCTTCGACCCTGCCTTCGCCCCTGACCAGCATGTCGCGATGATCCGCATCTCGGCCCGCGAGGGCGAAGAGTCGGTGACCCCCGAAGTCATCGCCGAGGTCGAGGCCGCGCTGCAGGCGGTCGACCCCTCCATCACCTTCCCGGCGGTGGAATCGGTCGGCCCCAAGGTCAGCCAGGAGCTGATCACCTCGGCGCTGCTTGCAGTGCTGGCCGGATCGGCGGGGATCCTGTTCTACGTGTGGGTCCGCTTCGAATGGCAGTTTGCCGTGGGGACCGTCGCGGCGCTGGTCCATGACGTGCTGGTGACCGTCGGAATCTTCGCGCTGTTCCAGATCAAGTTCGACCTGACCATCGTCGCGGCGCTGCTGACGATCCTCGGCTATTCGGTCAACGACACCGTCGTGATCTTCGACCGCCTGCGCGAGAACCTCGCCAAATACAAGCAGATGCCCCTGCGCGAGATGATGAACCTCACCACGAACGAGACGCTGTCGCGGACGGTTATGACCGCCTCGACCACGCTGATCTCGCTCACCGTGCTGCTGATCTTTGGCGGCGACGTGATCCGGGGCTTCGTCTTCGCGATGATCCTGGGCGTCATCCTCGGGACCTATTCGACGCTGTACATGGCCAAGAACATCGTGCTGATGCTGGGGGTCGACCGGGGCGACAAGCCGAAGAAGACCGACAAGTCCGAATTCGCCAACGTTGACGCCTGATGCGGCTGACCGAGGTCACCTACGGCACGGCCAAGGCGATCGAAGGCTACGGGCCGGGGTTCTTCCGCGTGGCCGGCCATGTCCTGCGCGGCCCCTGCCTGATCACCCCCTGGGACGCCGGTCCCTGGGGCGGGTATGAAGACACTGCCGCGCCACTGTCGCTGCTGGACAAGATCGACGTCTTGTTTGTCGGCACCGGGGCGACCATCGCCCATGTGCCCCCGGCCTTCCGCGCCGCACTGGAAGGGCAGGGCATCGGGGTGGAGGTCATGGCCTCCCCCACCGCCGCCCGCACCTACAATGTGCTTCTGGGCGAGGGGCGGCGGGTGGCGGTGGCACTCCTCCCGGTCTGATGGGCGCAATTTTCGAAAACTTCTGCAAATTACTTCGAAGGAATCTGGCCCTTACCACGACCCGTGGACATGCGCCTTGATCCGGCGGTCATAGACCTCCCGCGCGGCCTGCATCACCTCCGGCGCGAGCGGAGCCATCCCGGCCGCCGCCGCATTGGCCCGCGCCTGGGCCGGGGACTTCGCGCCGGGGATCACCACCGTCACCGCCTCTTCCATCAGGATCCAGCGCAGGGCAAAGGCCGCCATCGTCGCGCCCTCGGGCACCAGCGGGCGCAGCTCCTCCACCGCCTCCAGCGCCACCTCGAAGGGCACGCCCGAGAAGGTCTCGCCCTTGTCGAAGGCCTCGCCGTTGCGGTTGAAGCTGCGATGGTCGTCGGCCGCGAACTGGCTCTCGCGGCTCATCTTCCCGGTCAGAAGCCCCGAGGCGAGCGGCACCCGCGCGATCACGGCGATATTCGCCGCCTTCGCCTCGGGGAAGAAGACCTCGGCCGGTTTCATGCGGAAGAGGTTATAGATGATCTGGACCGAGACCACGCCCGGCTGCCGGATCGCGGTCCGCGCCTCCTCGACCGTCTCGACCGAGACGCCAAAGTCGGCGATCTTCCCCTTGCGCTTGATTGCGTCCAGCGCCGCGAAAAGCGCGCCGTCGGAATAGACCGGCGTCGGCGGGCAGTGCAGCTGCACCAGATCAAGCCGCTCGACCCCCAGGTTCTGCAGCGAACGGTCGATGAAGGCCTCGATATTTGCGCCGGTATAGCCCTCGGCCAGATGCGGAGTCAGCCGCCGCCCCGCCTTGGTCGCGACAAAGGGTCGCTCGCCGGGGCGTTCTGACAGCACCTCGCGGATGATCCGCTCGGACCGCCCGTCGCCATAGACATCCGCCGTGTCGATGAAGGTCATGCCTTCATCCAGCGCGGCATGCAGCGTGGCCTTGGCGTCCTCCACCGAGACTTCGCCCCAGGTCCCGCCGATGGCCCAGGCGCCAAAGCCCAGCCGCGTGGTCATGCGGCCGGTGCGGCCGAAGGGGATGCTCTGCATGGTCGGTCTCCTGTTCTTCCGCACCCAGAGATAGGACGCTGCCCCGCCCTTGACCATGGCCCTTTTCGCCGAGGCCCGCATCGGATAGGGCTTCGCCATGGTGATCGAAGTGCGCAATCTGGCCGTGGCGCGGGGCGGGGTGACAGTCCTGCAGGGCCTGGGCTTCTCTGTCCGCCCCGGCCAGGCGCTGGTGCTGCGCGGGCCGAACGGCTCGGGCAAGACCACGCTTCTGCGTACGCTCGCGGGCCTGCAACCGCCCGTGGCTGGACAGATCGACCTCAACCCCGATTCCGTTGCCTATGCCGCCCATGCCGACGGGCTGAAATCCACCTTGACGGTGGCCGAGAACCTGACCTTCTGGTCCGAGATCTACGGCGGCCCCGCCATCGACCATGCCATCGCCGCGATGGACCTTGCGAAGCTCACCCGCCGCCGGGCAGGCGAGCTCTCCGCCGGCCAGAAGCGCCGCCTCGGCCTTGCGCGGCTTCTGGTCACCGGCCGCCCGCACTGGCTTCTGGACGAGCCCACGGTCAGCCTGGACGTCGCCTCGGTCGCCCTCTTCGCCGGGGTGGTCCGCGACCATCTCGCGGCCGGAGGTGCGGCGCTGATCGCGACCCATGTCGACCTCGGCCTGCCCGAGGCGCAGGTCCTCGACCTCGACCCCTACCGCACGCGCATCCTCGCCCGCGACGGCTTTGACGAGGCCTTCGCATGATCGCGCTCCTCCTCCGCGATCTGCGCCTGGCCTTCCGGTCCGGCGGCGGCTTCGGGCTGGGCCTTGCCTTCTTCCTGATCCTCGCGGTCCTCGTCCCCCTTGGCGTCGGGGCCGAGGGCACCACGCTTGGCCGCATCGCCCCCGGCATCCTCTGGGTCGGCGCGCTGCTGGCCTGCCTGCTGTCGCTCGACCGCATCTTCGCGCTGGACCATGAGGACGGCTCGCTGGACCTTCTGGCCACCTCGCCCCTGCCGCTGGAAGGCGCGGTCGCCGTCAAGGCGCTGGCGCATTGGCTGGTCACCGGCCTGCCGCTGACCCTTCTGGCCCCCGGCCTTGGCGTCCTCTTGAACCTCGCCCCCGCCGCCTATCCCTGGCTGGTGCTGAGCCTCCTCCTCGGCACCCCCACCCTGTCCATGGTGGGCGCCTTCGGGGCCGCCTTGACTGTGGGCCTGCGACGCGGCGGCCTTCTTCTCAGCCTCCTTGTCCTGCCGCTCTACGTCCCGACCCTGATCTTCGGGGCCGAGGTCGTGCGCCGCGGGGCCGAGGGCATGGCGCTGGCCACCCCGCTCGCGCTTCTGGCCGCGATCAGCCTTGGTGCGGCCGCCCTTCTGCCCTTTGCGGCGGCGGCGGCCCTCCGCGTCAATTTGCGCTAGAGCTTCGCGCGATGGTGAGTTGAGAGAACCCCCTGAACAGGATAGGGAGCGACCCATGTCGATCTGGGAATATGCGAACCCGAAGAAATTCATGGCGACCTCGGCCTGGATGTTGCCCTGGGCCGTGGGGCTGACCGTGCTTTGCCTGGTGGTGGGCCTCGTCTGGGGCTTCTTCTTCACGCCCGACGACTACAAGCAGGGCTCGACCGTCAAGATCATCTACCTGCATGTGCCCGCCGCGATGATGGCGATCAATGCCTGGGTGATGATGCTGGTCGCCTCGCTGATCTGGATCATCCGCCGCCACCATGTCAGCGCGCTGGCCGCCAAGGCCGCCGCGCCCGTCGGCCTGACCTTCACCCTGATCGCGCTGGTCACGGGCGCGCTTTGGGGTCAGCCGATGTGGGGAACCTGGTGGGCCTGGGATCCGCGCCTGACCTCGTTCCTGATCCTGACGCTGTTCTACTTCGGCTATATCGCGCTTTGGTCCGCGATCGAGAACCCGGACACCGCGGCCGACCTGACCTCGATCCTCTGCCTGGTGGGGTCTGTCTTCGCGCTCTTGTCCCGCTATGCGGTCAACTTCTGGAACCAGGGCCTGCACCAGGGCGCATCCCTGTCGCTGGATAAGGAGGAGAACGTCTCTGACGTTTTCTGGGTCCCGCTTCTGGTCTGCATCGCGGGTTTCGTCCTTCTCTTTGTGACCATGGTCCTGATGCGCACCCGGACGGAAATCCGCTCGCGGCGGCTACAGGCGCTTCTGGCGCGCGAGAGGGTGGGATGATGCCGGATCTGGGAAAATACGCCGTCGCGGTGCTGGGCTCCTATGCGGCCACGGCGGTGCTGATCGTCGCGTTGGTGGGCCTCACGCTCTGGCAGGCGGCGCGGGTCAAGCGCGCGCTGGCCGAGGTCGAGGCACGGCAGGGGAAATCCGATGGCTAGATGGCTGATGATCCTGCCCCCGGTCCTGTTCGCGGGGCTGGCGGGGCTGTTCTATGTGGGGATGTACCGCGACAATCCGGGCGAGCTGCGGTCCGTCCTTGTCGGACGCGAGGCGCCAAAGGTCCCGGCCACCGGCCTGCCTGGCACCCCGGTCCTGACCGACGCCGACCTGCGCACGGGCGAGGTGACCGTGGTCAACTTCTGGGCTACCTGGTGCCCGCCCTGCCGGGCTGAACATCCGGTCCTTTTGGACATGGCCGCCAAGGGCATCCGCGTCGCCGGGATCAACATCATGGACGACGACGCCAAAGCCACCGCCTACCTGGCCGAGGAGGGGAATCCCTTCCTCGCCATCGCCACCGATCCGCAGGGCCGCAACCGGGTGGAATGGGGCGTCACCGCCCCGCCCGAGACCTTCATCCTCGCCGGAGACGGGACGGTCCTTTTCCGTTTCGTCGGCCCCCTCATCGGCACCGATTACGAAACCCGTTTCATCCCGGAACTGGAAAAGGCCCTGGCGGCCCAGAACTAGGGTCAGGACTCGTTCTCGCGTCATAGCCAGAAGATGACGGTTGCGGCGAGGGCGACGGCGGAGAGGAAGACCT
>JBKHWC010000031.1:0-33461 GCA_046569765.1 Alphaproteobacteria bacterium
TGCGCATCGCCCAGCGCGTCATAGACGACCAGCGGCATGGTCGAGATCAGCATCCCCCGGATCGAGGCATCCAGCCCCGCCAGAAGTGCGAAATGCTCGATACGAGGGGTGGGGCTGTGCCGCAGCGCCAGCGGCAGGTAACGAGTGGCCATGCCCGACTTCGACCGCCGAAGCCCGGTTCCGTCTGCCACACCCGCGACATGCGGCGTCGTTTCAGGTCGGTCGGCCCAACAGGTCCAGCAGCCGCGCCCGCGCCTCGGGCAGGGGGCGATCGTGCAACACCGGGCGCAGCTCGCGGTCCAGGAAGAAGCCGGTCAACCTCAGACCGGCCAGCACGGCCGAGGGCGCCAGCGCCCCCTCGCCCTCCAGCCCCTCCGGCAAGGGGAGAAGCCGGTCCGCCCAATCCCCCGCGCCTTTCGCCGTCACCGCGCGACCCGTCTTCGGACTGACATAGGCCAGCCCCTCCCGCGCGCCCGTCACCGCGCAGACCTCCAGGTCCAGGCCGAACCCGATCTCCTCCAGCAGGCACAGCTCCCAGCGGACATAATCCGCTGTCCAGCCCTCCTGCCCCAGCCGGTCCATCAGGCCAAGCGTCCGCCGCCACAGCGCCGGATGCGGCTCGCGCTCGGGCAGCGCCACATGCAGCAGCGCGCAGATCGCCAGCAGTCCCGCCAGCGCCAGCCGGTCGCCCAGCAGGTGCGCGCGGCTCTTCGTCGGCTCGACCGTGAAACTGCCGATATGCTCGTCCAGCCGCGCCCGCCAGTCGAGCATGAGCCCCGTCCCCGGCTGCAACACGGCCGCCATCTTGCGCGAGGCGCCCCCCCGCACCACGCCCATGTGCCGCCCATGCCCCGCCGTCAGCACCTCGACGATCGCCGAGGTCTCGCCATGCGGCCGCATCGACAGAAGGATGCCTTCATCGCGCCAGTCCATCCCCGGACTATCCGGCCGCAGCCCGCCCGGCGCAAGCCGGTTGCACCGACGCGCTCCTTGGCGTAGCTCCCGCCTCATGCTCCGCCGCAACCGCCTGTTTTCCCGCCTCTTCCTGGCCCTGGCCCTCGCCACGCTGGCGCTCCAGACCCTTGTCGCGCATCGCGAGCTTGGCGGCAGCTTCCCCGCGACGCTCTGGCGCATGTCCGGCTATTTCACCGTCCTCAGCCTCCTGGCCCTGATCGCCGCCCTCGCCGCCGAGACCCTGGGCCGCTGCCTGTCCCCCCGCCTGACCGGAGCCATCGCGCTCGCCATGCTGATCGTGGCGACGCTCTACCACCTCGTCCTAGCCCGGATCTGGACGTTCGAGGGGATTGCCTGGTGGGCCGACCACGCCGTCCACTCGGTGATCCCCGCGCTGACTCTTGTCTGGTGGCTCTCCCGCCGCACGGACCCCGCCCGCTTCGCCGACCTGCCCGCCTGGCTGGCCTGGCCCGCCGCCTATCTCGCCATGATGCTGGCCCGGGGTCTCGTGACCGGCTTCTGGCCCTATCCGTTTCTCGATCCCACCCTCTCGGGCTGGCCGGGCATTGCGGCAAACCTGGTGGGACTGCTTGCCGTGGCGCTGGCCCTGGCCATCGCGCTTGTCGCCCTGCGCCGTACCCTCGGGCGCTAGTCGCTGAGCCCCGGCTCCTCCAGCAGCGTCCGCCCCTGCCGGTCCTCCAGCTCGATCACCCAGAGGTCGGGGTCGCGGCTGCGAGCCCGCGCCAGCAGCGCATCCACTTCCCGCTCCTCGCCCTCGGCCAAAAGGATCCAGGCCCGTGCGCCCGTCATCAGATCCGACCGCCGCTCATAGGCCCGCGCCGTCCCGTCCAGCAGCGCCACCTTGACCACCACGGCCCCGGCCTCGGCATCGCCCTTCGCCGTGACATAGGCCGGAATATCCGCCAGCCGCAGCCGGGTGAGATAGGCCGAGACCCAGACCCCCGAGGCCAGCCGCGGCGTCATTCAGGCCCGCGACCAACAAATCTTCTGCGAAGATTTGTTTGAATTTTCGCAGAAAATTCGTGACCGCTCAGGCATCGCCTTCCTTGAAATCAAGACCCATCTCCGAATAGCGCTCCGGCTCCTCCAGCCAGTTCGGCCGCACCTTGACCTGCAGGAACAGATGCACCGTGCGCCCCAGGAACTCGCTGATCTCGGCCCGCGCCGCCTGGCCGATGGCCTTGATCGTCTCGCCCCGGTTGCCCAGCACGATCCCCTTGTGCCCGTCCCGCGCGACATAGATCACCTGGTCGATCCGGGTCGAGCCGTCGGGCTTGTCCTCCCATTTCTCGGTCTCGACCGTCAGCTGATAGGGCAGCTCCTCATGCAGCCGCAGCGTCAGCTTCTCGCGCGTCATCTCGGCCGCGATCATCCGCATCGGCAGGTCGGCGATCTGATCCTCGGGATAGAACCACGGCCCTTCCGGCAGTTCCGCCCCCAGCCAGTCGCGCAGATCCTCGACCCCGTGGCCACGCTCGGCGCTGATCATGAAGGTCTTGGCGAAGGGAAACGCCTTGTTCGCCTCTTCGGCCAGCGCAAGCAGCGTCTCGGCCTTCACTCGGTCGATCTTGTTGATCGCCAGCGCCACGGGCTTGCCCTTCGGCATCTCGTCGCGCAGCCGGTCGATGATCGCGCGCGCGCCCTCGGTCAGCCCGCGATGCGCCTCGATCAGAAGCACGATCACATCCGCATCCGAGGCCCCGCCCCAGGCCGCCTTGACCATGCTCCGGTCCAGCCGCCGCCGGGGCCGGAAGATGCCGGGCGTGTCGACAAAGACGATCTGCGCCTCGCCCGCCATCGCGATCCCCCGGATCCGCGCCCGGGTCGTCTGCACCTTGTGCGTGACGATACTGACCTTCGCCCCGACCATCCGGTTCAGAAGCGTGGACTTGCCGGCGTTCGGCTCTCCGATGAGGGCGACGAAGCCCGCGCGTGTGGTCATGTGGGTGCACCTTTCCTTGACCCGTCCCATAGGGGAAACCGTGGAAAAAGGCCAGTTGACATTCCGCAGCGCCCGGAGCCCCTCCTCCGGCAGCGCGTGCCGCGCTTCAGCCCCCCGCTCCCATCTGCCCCAACAGCAGCCGGGCCGCAGCCTGTTCCGCGACCCGCTTCGACCCGGCCGAGGCTTCGGCCGTCTCGCCGCTGGCCAGGGTGACGCGCACCGTGAACTGCGGCGCATGATCCGGGCCGGAGCGCCCGGCCTCCTCATAGACCGGCGGCGGCATCCCGCGCGCCTGGGCCCATTCCTGCAGGCTGGTCTTCGCGTCCCGCGCGTCCGGTTCGACCGCAGCGATCCGCCCGCCCCACAGCCGCAGGACCAGCGCCCGCGCGGCCTCGAACCCCGCGTCCTGGTAGACCGCGGCGATCACCGCCTCCATCGCGTCGCCCAAGAGCGCCTCTTTCCGGCGCCCCCCGGTCAGCATCTCGGACCGCCCCAGCTTCAGCACGTCGCCGAGCCCGATCCCCCGCGCGACATCGGCACAGGTTTCCTTGCGAACCAGGGCGTTGAACCGAGGGGCCAGCTGCCCCTCGCGCGCCTCGGGATCGGCGGCCAGCAGCGCCTCGGCCATCACGAGGCCCAGCACCCGGTCGCCCAGGAACTCCAGCCGCTGGTTGTCCGGCCGCGTGGCCGTTCCGATCGAGGCATGGGTCACAGCCCGCACCAGCAGGTCGGGCTTGCGGAAGACGTGCCCCAACCGGCCCTGGAAGGCCAGCAGCTCGGCCGAAAGCCTCACTCGATCGCCTTGAAGAAGCGGTCGGACCGCCAGGTCCAGAAATACAGCATCCGCGACCCGGCCGAGGAGAAGATCACCCGGTCCGCCCGGCCGATCAGATATTCCGCCGGCAGCATCCCCACCCCGCCAGCACGCGGGTCATAGCGGCTGTCGGTCGAATTGTCGCGGTTGTCGCCCATGAAGAAGTAATGCCCCTCGGGCACCGTCAGGACCTGGGTGTCGTCGCCCGGCCCGTTGTCGCGGATGTTCAGGACGCTGTGCTTCTGCCCTTCGGGCAGGGTCTCGATGAACCGCGACTTGGTGCAGGTGCCGCCCGCGCCAACCGCACCATTCTCGCATTGCGGGAGGTTCCGCATCGGCCCCTGCGGCTCGTAGATCTCCGAGAAGGTGCCGGCGGGCTCTTGCGGCGCGGCCACCCCGTTGATGTAAACCACCCCACCCTGCATCTGGATCTTGTCGCCCGGCAGGCCGATCAGCCGCTTGATGTAATCGGTTCCCGCCACCGGATGGCGGAAGACCACCACATCGCCCCGCTCGGGCTCGGATGCGAAGATCCGGCCCTCGAAGGGGCACATCGCGAAGGGGCAGGAGTACTTGGAATAGCCATAGGCCATCTTGTTGACGAAAAGGAAGTCGCCGATCAGCAGCGTGTCCTTCATCGATTCCGACGGGATCCAGAACGGCTGGAAGAACAGCGTGCGGAAGACGCCCGCGATCACCAAAGCCCAGAAGACGGTCTTGATCGTCTCGACAATGCCGCCCTCGGACTTCGCCTTCGCCATCTTTGCCCTGCCCCTTGCCCTTTTCCCGGTCCCGCGCTTCTTGCGCGCAAGCGCGGGGCGAAGTCAAGGCAAGCGGCTGTGACCGCGCGGCCGGTCGGTCGGCACCACGACCTCGGCGCGAAAGTCGGGGCCGGGGGTCGGCGCGGTGACGACCAGCGTCCAGAACCGCGCGACGGGCGGGGTGTTGCTGGCCACGACCTGCCGCGTCCCAGGAACATGGACCGTGGCGCGGTGGCGCGAGGCCACACCCGGCAGGATGCCGCTGGGCACCGGCTCGGGTCCGACCGAGGCGGGCAGCGAAAAGCGGAAGGCCAGGCCCATCGTGGCGTCGCTGTCCGGGGGCAGGCTGCGCTCGTCATGCCAGACCGGAAAGTTCACCGTCTTGAAGCGGCCATTCTCCTCGAATTCCTGGACATCGAAACAGGTCAGGACCAGCCGGTAGGGGCCGGTTGCGTCGACCGGCTTCTGTGTCTTCAGCGGTCCGCTGAACGCCCCGCCGGGCCGCAGATAGCCGGGCGGATCAAGCTCCAGCCTCGCCGCGCCGAAGGCGCGTTGGCGCAGCAGGTTTCGCGTGGCCTTGACCCCGAACCAGCCGGCGATCCCCACGAGCCCCAGGATCATCGCCGAGATCGGGTTCAGCAGCTCCGGGTCGTTAAGGTCAAAGCTCTCGGGCCAGCCGATCATCCAGCCAAGCCACCCCGCCCCGCCAAGCGCGGCCACCGCAATCACCGCCGCCAGGATCGCCTCGGTCCCGGGCGAAGACTGCGGTGGCTGGGCCATGGATCACCTGCTGGCTATGGGTCGCGCCTCGATCACCACGAAAGCCTGCGCCCATGGGTGGTCATCGGTCAAGGTCACATGAATCACCGCCTCATGTCCCGCAGGCGTCATCGCGCGCAGCCGGTCCGCCGCCCAGCCGGTCACATGCATCACCGGCTGGCCCGAGCGCAGGTTGGTGACGGCCATGTCCTTCCAGGAAATCCCCATGCGCAAGCCCGTGCCCAGCGCCTTGGAGCAGGCCTCCTTCGCCGCCCAGCGCTTGGCATAGGTGGCGGCGACCGCCCGCTTCCGGCTTTCGGCCTTGCGCTGCTCGGCCTCGGTGAAGACCCGGTCGCGGAAACGGTCGCCATGGCGGGCAAGGACGGCCTCGATCCGTTCGATGTTCGCCAGATCACTGCCGATCCCCAGGATCACCGCCCCGCCCCCCGCGCAACGACGATTTCCGATTCGGAAATCGGCCCGGAATTCGGTTCGAATTCCGCCGTCACAGCACCGGACCGCGCGACAGGTCCATCCGGCGCCGCATTTCCTCGATGGCCGGGCCCAGCCCCCGGAAGATCGCCTCGCCCACCAGGAAGTGACCGATGTTCAGTTCCACCACTTCCGGGATTGCCGCGATGGGTTCCACATTGTCATAGGTCAGCCCATGGCCCGCATGGACCTCCAGCCCCAGCCCCGCCGCCCGTTCCGCACCCCGGCGCAGAGCGTCAAGCTCCCGCTCGGCCAGGTCCGCATGCCCCTCGGCCAGAAGGTCCGAGTAAAGCCCGGTATGCAGTTCCACCACCGCCGCGCCGATCTGCGCGCTGGCCTCGATCTGCCGCGGATCGTGGCTGATGAACATGCTGACGCGGGCCCCGGCCGCGCGCAGCGGCGCGATATAGTCGGTCAGCCGCGCCACGTCGCCCGCCACGTCCAGACCACCCTCGGTCGTCCGCTCCTCGCGCTTTTCCGGCACCAGACAGACGGCATGGGGCCTGTGGCGCAGGATGATCGCCTGCATCTCGGCCGTGGCGGCACATTCGAAGTTCAAGGGGATCGAGATCGCCGCCATCAGCGCCTCGATATCCGCATCGCGGATATGGCGACGATCCTCGCGCAGATGCGCGGTGATGCCATCGGCGCCCGAGGCCTCTGCCAGCAGCGCCGCGCGCAGCGGATCGGGCCAAGCCGAGCCGCGCGCGTTCCGCACTGTCGCCACATGGTCGATGTTGACCCCCAGCCGAAGCCTGCCCGCCTGTGCCATGCTCATCCTTCCTTACGGGGCCCCCGGCCCGTCATCCTCGGCCTGGTCCTGACCGTCCTCGCCCCGCCGCTTCAGCTTGCCCGCGGCCTCGGCCAGCTTGGCCCGGATCGCGCGACGACGCTCGTTCCGTTCATGCGCAGTGGCGGCGCGGGTCTTCTGATAGGCCGCGACCAGCGGGATCGTGACGTAATAGGCCACGCCGCTGATCAGAAGGGCAGGTCCAAGCGCGCCAATGAAGTAAGGCCAGTAGATCTCGTGCCAGAACTGGATCAACCCGTCCCAGCGGGTCTTTTCCGGCCCGAACAACGCCAGGAAATTGTACCACAGGTCGCTGCCCGCATTGGCGAAGGCCTTGCCGATATATTCGGCGTTCAGCGGCGCCTCGATCCCCATGATCCAGTGGCCCAGCGACATCGCCAGGACCGCGAAGAAGGGCGTCGTCACCGGATTGGTGTTGAAGGTCGCCAGCAGCGCCGCCAGCACATTGCCGCGCGCCAGGCGCGCCGCGCCCCAGGCCGCCAGGAACTGCAGCCCCGGCAGCGGCAGAAAGCCGATGACCGAGCCCGCGAAGACCCCGCGCGCCACGCGATGCGGTTGGTCGGGCAGGCGGCGCATCCGGTGGACGACATAGCGGATCGCCCGCTTGAAACCGCCGCGCGGGTAGACCTGTTCGCGCAGCCACGCGCCCCAGCCCAACTTCTCCCTGCGCTTGAAAACCACTTCCCGCCTCTTGCCCGGGCCAGGCCCGTCTTCCGTCGTTACGGCCGCCGGGACAGATCCCGCTGCCGTTCGATCTGCGCCACGTCCGTATCGGCCTCCAGCGCGGTCATCACCATGTGCAGATGTTCGACATCCCGCAAGTCCACGTCAATGATAAGTCTGTAAAAGTCTGGCTTGCGATCCGTGAACCTCAGGTCCGAGATATTGGCCTTCTGCTCGCCGATCAGGGTGCAGATCCGGCCCAGCACGCCCGCGTCGTTCGAGATGGTCAGGTCCAACGTCACCGTGAAGACCGGCGCATGACGGCCGGAATGCCAGTGCAGATCCACCCAGCGCGCGGTCTGATCCTCGAATTCCTCCAGCGCGGGGCAGTCGATGGCATGGACGACGACGCCCTGGCCGCGATAGGTGATGCCGACGATCCGCTCGCCCGGTACCGGCTGGCAGCAATTGGCGCGGCGGAAGGTCTGGTCCGCCGTCAGGCCGACGACCGGACGCTTCGAATCGACCTCTTCGGCGACGGCCATCGCCAACTCGGGATACAGCGTCTCGACCACCCGCCGCGCGGGCAGTTCGGCGGAGCCAAGCCGAGCGAGCAGGTCATTCTCATCGGCCAGACCCAGCATCTTGGCCGCCGTCCGCAGCGCCTTGTCGGTGGCCTTCTTGCCGACATGGTCAAAGGCCGCCCGCGCCAGTTCCTGCCCCAGCTTGACGAACCGCCCCCGGTCATCCTCGCGCAAGCTGCGGCGGATCGCCGCCTTGGCCCGGCCCGTGGTGACGATGTCGATCCAGGACGCCTGCGGACGCTGGCCCTCGGCCGTGATGATCTCGACCGACTGGCCGTTCTTCAGGCGGGTCCACAGCGGCACGCGGATCCCGTCCACCTTGGCCGAGACGCAGGAGTTCCCGATCCACGTGTGGATCGCATAGGCGTAATCCAGCGGCGTCGCGCCCCTGGGCAGCTGCACCACGTCGCCCTTCGGCGTGAAGCAGAACACCTGGTCGGAATACATCTCGAGCTTCACGTTCTCGAGGAATTCGTCCGTGTCGCCTTCGTCCAGCCGTTCGGTCAGCGTGGCGATCCACTTGGCCGGGTCCACCGCGAAGGGGTTCGCCACCCGCACGCCTTCACGATAGGACCAATGCGCCGCGACCCCGGCCTCGGCGACCTCATGCATCTCGCGCGTGCGGATCTGCACCTCGACCCGCTTGCCGTCGCGCCCGCTGACCGTGGTGTGGATCGAGCGATAGCCGTTGTTCTTCGGCTGGCTGATGTAGTCCTTGAACCGCCCCGGCACCGCGCGCCAACGCTGGTGGATCACGCCCAGGATCCGGTAGCAATCCGCCACGCTTTCGCAGATCACCCGGAAGCCGTAGATGTCCGACAACCGGCTGAACGCCAGGTCCTTCTCCTGCATCTTGCGCCAGACGCTGTAGGGCTTCTTCGCGCGGCCATAGACGTCCGCCTCGATCTGCGCCTTCTCCAGCTCGTGCCGGATGTCGCCGGTGATCTTGTGGACCACATCCCCGGTCTCGCGCTGCAAGGTCACGAAGCGGCGGATGATCGAATTCCGCGCCTCGGGGTTCAGGACCTTGAAGGACAGGTCCTCCAGCTCCTCGCGCATCCACTGCATCCCCATCCGGCCGGCAAGCGGAGCAAAGATCTCCATCGTCTCGCGCGCCTTCTGGGCCTGCTTCTCGGGCTTCATCGACCGGATCGTGCGCATGTTGTGCAGCCGGTCGGCCAGCTTGACCAGGATCACCCGCAGGTCGCGGGACATGGCCATGAAGAGCTTGCGGAAATTCTCGGCCTGCTGGCTGCCGGCGTTGGACAGCTGCAGATTGGTCAGTTTCGTCACGCCATCGACCAGCTCGGCCACCTCGGCGCCGAACATCTCGGCCACTTCGGTATAGGTCGACCGCGTGTCCTCGATCGTGTCATGCAGCAGCGCGGTGACGATCGTGGCGTCATCCAGCCGCTGTTCGGTCAGGATCGCGGCCACCGCCACAGGATGGGTAAAATAGGGCTCGCCCGACTTGCGGACCTGCCCCTCGTGCATCTTCAACCCGTAGGCATAGGCCCGGCGGATCAGATCGGCATTGCAACGCGGATTGTAATTCCGAACCAGGGCGATGAGGTCTTCGACGTCGATCATCACCGCCCCACCCGGGCCAAACCCTTACGCTTCGCCCTGAGCTTCCATCAGCGCGCGCAGCAGCTTCTCTTCCGACATGTCGTCGACCATCGGGCGATCCATCTCGCCGCCCATCAGCAGCGCCATCTGATCCTCTTCCGGCTCGTCAACCTCGATCTGGGTCTGATAGCTTTCGATCATCCGCTCGCGCAGGACCTCGGCCGACTGGGTCTCTTCGGCGATCTCGCGCAGGGCGACGACGGGGTTCTTGTCGTTGTCGCGGTCCACCGTGATCGGAGAGCCGGACTGGATCTCGCGCGCCCGATGGGCGGCCAACATCACCAGTTCGAACCTGTTCGGCACCTTGTCAACGCAATCTTCGACCGTCACGCGGGCCATGATGAACTCCAATCCCGAAGTTTCGCTGGAAGAGGCCTATTTAGGCGCATTGGCAAGGCTTGACAAGCGCGGAATCGGCGCAAATCAAAGCGGTTTCACCGCTGCCCGGTCCTCGGTCGGCAAAGCCTCAAGCATCTGCCGCACCGTCAGGCCCAACCGGGGATGCACCCAGTCCGGCGCGACATCCGCCAAAGGCACCAGCACAAAGGCCCGGTCCTGCATCCGCGGATGCGGCAGGATCAGCCGGTCGGGCGTGGTTCCAATCTGCGCTTCGGGCGGCAGGGCGCGCCAGTCGTCCTGCGCCCTTGGGTCAGGCAGCACCGAATCACCCATCGCCAGCAGGTCCAGATCCAGCGTCCGCATCCCCCAGCGTTGCACGCGTTCCCGGCCGAACCGCGCCTCTACCCCATGAAGCAGCGCCAGCAGCGCCGCCGGATCGCGCCCGCCCGCGTCGATCACCGCGGCCGCATTGACGTAATCCGGCCCCGCACCGGCCGGAAAGCAGGGCGTGGCAAAGAACCGGCTGACCGCCAGCACCGACACCCCTTCCTCGACCAGCGCCGCCAGCGCCTCGCGCAGGGTGTTTTCGGCGGTTTTTCCCGCAAATGGCAGGTTTGCGCCTAGCGCAATCAGGGCCTGGTCCGTTTTCCGCATAGTGTTGGTAATTTTCCCTCAGTTGACTTGCCGGGCCGCGATTCTCACTGATATTCACAAGGCGTCGACAGACGAGCTTCGCCTACATCACGTGATCCAGACACGGAAGTTCGATCGGATCGGCAGGTTTGAGGGGACCCAATACATGTTTTACAAGGACGAACGGCTTGCGCTGTTCATAGATGGATCGAACCTTTACGCCGCAGCAAAGGCATTGGGCTTCGATATCGACTACAAACTCCTGCGGATGGAATTCATGCGGCGCGGCAAACTGCTGCGCGCCTTCTACTACACCGCGCTGCTCGAGAACGAGGAATATTCGCCGATTCGTCCGCTGGTCGACTGGCTGCATTACAACGGCTTCACCATGCGCACGAAACCCGCGAAGGAATACACCGACAGCCAGGGACGGCGGAGGGTGAAGGGCAACATGGATATCGAGCTTTGCGTCGATGCCATGGAACTGGCCCCGCGGGTGGATCACGTGGTGCTCTTCTCGGGCGACGGGGATTTCCGCCCGCTGGTGGAAAGCCTGCAGCGTCAGGGGGTTCGCGTCTCGGTCGTCTCGACGATCCGCAGCCAGCCGCCGATGATCGCCGACGAGCTGCGCCGTCAGGCCGACAACTTCATCGAGCTGGATGAACTGCGCGAAGTGATCGGCCGCCCGCCGCGCGAACCGCGCCCCGTCGTCAACGAAGAGGTCGCGGTCGAGGCGAAGTGAGACCGGGTGCCCTTGCGGCCGGGGAACGGGGACCCCGGCCGTGATCGCACTCTCGGGTCTGTTTTTCGCCGCGCTGCTGGCCGCCTCGCCGCTGCCCTTCCAGTCCGAGGTGGTGTTCCTCGGGCTGATGGCTGCGGGCTGGCAGGTGCCGGTTCTGATCCTGGTGGCCTCGGTCGGCAACACGCTTGGCTCCTGCGTCACCTATGCGCTGGGACGCTGGCTGGCCGACCGGCGCGACCACCGCTGGTTTCCGCTGCGCCCCGCCCAGATGGCCCGGGCCGAGGGCTGGTGGGCGCGCTGGGGGGTCTGGCTGCTGCTGCTCTCCTGGGCACCGATGGGCGACCTGGTCGTGGCGCTGTCGGGCGTGCTGCGGGTGCCTTTTCCGCTGTTCCTGCTCCTGGTCGCCATCGCCAAGACCGGGCGCTATCTGGTGCTCGGCGGCCTCGGCGCGGCGGTGTTCGGCTAGAAATCCCGCCCCGCCGCTCGTCGATGCAGGTCCTGCACGTCTCGCCGGGCGCGCCCCGTCCCGATGAGAAGGCGAAGCCGCACGAGAAGGCCCCCTGTGACCCGATGAAGCCCGCGGCCGACGCGAAAACAAAGCCGCGGGACGAGAGCGCCGGTCATTCATTGCACTCCCCTCCCGATTAGACGGCGAAGTCGCACGAGAAGGCCCTTGGTTAACACATCCTGAATGTCCGCAGCCAAGCCCTTGAAATCCCTAACCTCGCAAAACTGTCCACGCGCGGACACTGGACGCGGTCCCACGCGCCCCGTAAACCTGTCCCGACCCTTGCCGAAGGCGATCCCGATGCCCGACCTGCCCCCCCTGACCCTCTACCTCGCCGCCCCCCGTGGCTTCTGCGCCGGGGTGGACCGGGCGATCAAGATCGTCGAGATGGCCCTGCAGAAATGGGGGGCCCCGGTCTACGTCCGGCACGAAATCGTCCACAACAAGTTCGTCGTCGACGCCCTGAAGGCCCAGGGGGCCATCTTCGTCGAGGAACTGGAAGACTGCCCCGACGACCGTCCCGTCGTCTTCTCGGCCCACGGCGTCCCCAAATCCGTCCCGGCCGAGGCGAGCCGCCGGAACATGATCGCCGTCGACGCGACCTGTCCCCTGGTGACCAAGGTCCACAACGAGGCCGCCCGCCACCACGAGGCCGGCACCCAGATGATCTACATCGGCCACGCCGGCCATGCCGAGACCGTGGGGACCATGGGCCAGCTCCCTCCGGGCGAGGTCCTGCTGGTCGAGACGGTAGAGGATGTGGCTACCCTGCAAGTCCGCGACCCGGCGAAGCTCGCCTTCATCACCCAGACCACCCTTTCCGTCGACGACACCGCCGAGATCGCGGCGGCCCTGAAGGCCCGGTTCCCCCTCATCCACGCCCCGGCCCACGACGACATCTGCTACGCGACCACGAACCGCCAGGCGGCCGTCAAGGCCATCGCCCCCAGGATCGACGCCCTCCTCGTCATCGGCGCCCCCAATTCCTCGAATTCGAAGCGCCTGGTCGAGGTCGGCGCGGCCGCCGGTTGCCCCTATTCCATGCTGATCCAGCGCGCCGCCGACATCGACTGGCGCGCCCTGGAGGGCGTCCGCGCCGTGGGCCTCACCGCCGGGGCCAGCGCGCCCGAGGTGCTGGTCAACGAGGTCATCGACGCCTTCCGCGCCCGCCATCAGGTCACGGTCGAGCTGGTCGAGACCGCTGTCGAGGACATCGAGTTCAAGGTTCCCCGCATCCTGCGCGAACCGGCCTGAACGGATTCCCCACTTGGGGCGCCCCCGGAACATGCTACGCCAGTGCCGGAAACACATCCCGGGACCCGCCATGATCCGACTGCCCTTGCTTGCCGCCCTTCTCCTCTCACTCGCCCCGATGGCCAGCGCCCAGGACATGCCCGTCCTGGCCGAATACTGGACCAACTCGGGCAGCCTGCCGCCCGAATACGCCTGGGAAACCGAGGTCACCATCCTGACCGACGGCGGGCTGACGCTGAAGTATTGCACCGGCTACGAGACCCAAGGCCCCGCCTGCAAGACCCGCCGCGCCAAGGTCGCCCCCAAGGCGCTGGAGGCGATCAGGGCCGCCGCCGCCGGAAGCGGGCTGTCGGACAAGCCGGCACGCGAGGCCGAAGCCCCGATGGTGGGCGGCTCGATGACCGGCGGCGTGGTCTGGCTGGAGGGGGCGAAGGTCGTCCTGCTGTCCGACCCGCACCCCGACGACGCGGCCCGGATCGCCCCGGTACTTGCGGCGATCGAAGCCGCGATTCCCGCCCGCTTCCACCGTTTCCTGAAAGACTGACCGCTGGTCTTGCACCGCGCCCCGGGCTAGATCAACCGCATGACCGATGACCGCCGCATTCCCCGCCCCGCCCTGATCCTTGGCCTTGCCGGGCTGATCCCCTTCCTGTGGTCCGCCGCCACGCACCTGTCGCCCGACCTTTCGGCCTGGGCCGGGCAATGGCTGCCGCCGATGTTCCTGGGCGCCTACGTCGGGCTGACCTATGGCACGGTGATCCTGTCCTTCATGTCCGGCGTCCTCTGGGGCTTTGCCACCAAGGCCGAGGGCGCCGAGGCAGGGGCGGCCTATGCCCTGTCGGTGATCCCGGCCCTGTGGGTGTTCTTCACCGTCACCGATGCCAGCCCGACCTCGACCATCTTCCTCGCGGCGGGGTTCGTGGGCCTTCTGCTTCTGGACGCGATGTATTCCGCCTGGGGCCTTGCCCCGCGCTGGTGGCTGCGGCTGCGGGTCATGCTGACCGTGGTCGTCCTTGGCTGCCTCGCCATTCCCTTGCAGGCTTGACCGATGGCCGAACTTTTCGCCTATACCGACGGCGCCTGCTCGGGCAATCCCGGCCCCGGCGGCTGGGGCGTGCTGATGCTGGCGCGCGAGAACGGGTCCGTCATCAAGGAGCGCGAGCTGCAGGGCGGCGAGGCGCAGACCACCAACAACCGGATGGAGCTGATGGCCGCGATTTCGGCGCTTGAGGCGCTGTCGCGGCCCTCGGACATCACCATCGTCACCGACAGCGCCTATGTGAAGAACGGCGTGACCGAGTGGATCCACGCCTGGAAGCGCAAGGGCTGGCGCACGGCAGGGGGACCTCCGGTCAAGAATGTCGAGCTTTGGCAAAGGCTTGATGCGGCGCAGGCGCAGCACAAGGTGACCTGGCGCTGGATCAAGGGCCATGCCGGTCACCCCGAGAACGAACGCGCCGACGCGCTGGCCAGGGCGGGCATGGCCCCGTTCAAGGCCCCGGCATGACGCTGCTCGACGCGCTCGACTATACTTCGGTGCTGGTCTTCGCCCTGACCGGGGCGCTGGCCGCCAGCCGGTCGCAGCTGGATATCGTCGGCTTCATCTTCATCGCCTGCCTGACCGCCGTCGGCGGCGGCACGCTGCGGGATGCCATCCTGAACCGCGAAGTCTTCTGGGTCGCCGATCCGCTGACTCTGGGCGTGGCGACGGCAGCCGCCGTGACGGTCTTCTTCACCGCGCATCTGCTGGAAAGCCGCTACCGCGCGCTGCTGTGGTTCGACGCCTTCGCCCTGTCGGTCGCTGTCCCAGCCGGAGTGGCCGTCGCCCTGGCCGAGACCGAGACCTGGCCGATCGTCCTGGTCATGGGGGTGGTGACCGGCTGCCTCGGCGGGCTCATGCGCGATGTGGTCTGCAACGAGGTGCCTCTGGTCCTGAAACAGGGCGAGCTTTACGCGACCTGCGCCCTGGCCGGATCGCTGGGGGCTGTCGTCGGGCTTTGGGCTGGACTTGGTCAGGGCATGGCTCTGATCCTGTGCGCCGGGCTGGTCTTCACCCTGCGCGCGGGCAGCATCGCGTTGGGTTGGCGCCTGCCGGTCTACAAATCCCTGCCGCCACGGCCGGGGGCGCCGAAACGCTAGGCTTGCAAGGTGAACGGCTGTTCGCTTACGCTTGCCCCATGCCGCGCCCCCGCACCATCCCCGACGAACAGGTCTTTGCCGCAATCCATCGCCTGCGCGAGGCGGGCGGTGACAAGGCGGTCTCCTTCGGCCTGGTCGCGCGGGCGACGGGCCTTGCCCCGCCGACCCTGGTCCAGCGCTATGGCACCCGTGACGCCATGGTCCGCGCCGCCCGTCTGGCCGCTTGGGAAGAGCTGGAGCATCGCACCGCAGAGGCTATCGCCAACACGCCCGACAAGGGGCCGCAGGGTCTGTTGAAGGCGATCGGTCCCGTCGACACCTGCGCCATCGCCGCCGACCTGCGCGACCCAAAGCTCGCGGTGCGCGCGAACGGCTGGC
This sequence comes from Alphaproteobacteria bacterium, assembly GCA_046569765.1. Taxonomy (GTDB): domain Bacteria; phylum Pseudomonadota; class Alphaproteobacteria; order Rhodobacterales; family Rhodobacteraceae; genus Tabrizicola. The sequence goes on from JBKHWC010000031.1 coordinate 15,424, forward strand.
GGATGGGGGTAGAGACCGCGCTGGCGCTGCGCCTCGGGGCCGGGCCGAAGGCGCGGGAAAGCGCGGCGCTGCTCTTTGCGGCCTGGCAGGGACAGAGCCTCTGGTCGGCGGCGGGAGAGCCGACGTTCAAGCTGAAGGACGCGGTGAAGCGGCTTACCTAGACCAGGTCTTCCAGGCCCAGACCAGCGCCAGCGCGCCCAGCAGCGCGCCGACAACGCCCGCCCCGGCTCCGGCCAGCATGGTCAGCCCGCGTAGCACCAGCCCGCCGATCAGCGCACCCAGCACCCCCAGCGCGATGGTGGTGGGCGTGTCGAGATCGACCTTCAGGATGCGCGTGGCCAGAAAGCCTGCCGCAGCGCCCACGACCAGAAGCCAGATGAACGGCATCTCATCCCCCCTCGCCTGGGACGAATATGGGGGGTCAGAGCGGTTTTCGCTACAGGTTTTCCGGCAAGGTCAGACCGCGCAAAACCTCGGCCGAGGGCATCGGGCGCTTGCCCTCGCGCTGCGCCTCGGTCACCTCGACCGCGCCAGTGCCACAGGCGATGGTAAAGCCGCGCAGGACCTCGCCCGGCCGCCCGCTGCCATCGGCAAGGCGGGACCGGAGGAGCTTCACCCGCTCGCCCTCGACCATGGTCCAGGCGCCGGGGAACGGGGACAGTCCGCGGATCAGACGGTCGACCTCATCGGCCGGACGGGTCCAGTCGATGCGGGCCTCGGCCTTGTCGATCTTGGCGGCATAGGTGACGCCGTTCTCGGGCTGTGGCTCGGGGGTAAGGGCGGGCAGCTGGTCCAGCGCCTGCAGGATCAGCCGCGCGCCAAGAGCGGACAGGCGGTCGTGAAGCTCGGCCGTGGTTTCCTCCTCCCCGATAGTCAGGGCTTCACGCAAGAGGACCGGCCCCGTATCCAGCCCCGCCTCCATCTGCATGATGCAGACTCCGGTTTTCCGGTCCCCCGCCATGATCGCCCGATGGATCGGCGCGGCCCCACGCCAACGGGGCAGCAGCGAGGCGTGGATGTTCAGGCAGCCCAGTCGCGGCGCATCGAGGATCGGCTGCGGCAGGATCAGCCCATAGGCGACGACGACGGCCACGTCCGCGCCAAGCGCAGCGAAATCTTTCGCTGCAGCTTCGCTGCGCAGCGAAACCGGATGGCGGACCGGCAGTCCCAGCGCCTTGGCCCGTGCCTGGACGGGGCTTGGCCGGTCGGCCTTGCCACGTCCGGCGGGGCGCGGAGGCTGACAGTAAACCGCCACGATTTCATGGACTTGATGCAGAGCCTCCAGCACCGGGACGCTGAAATCTGGCGTGCCCATGAAGACGACTTTCATCCGCGCTTCCCCAGTTTCTGCGCCCGCGAAATCAGCATCTTCCGCTTCAGGGGCGAGAGGTGGTCAAAATACATCTTCCCCGCCAGATGGTCGATCTGATGCTGCACGCTGGTCGCCCAGAGGCCGACAAAATCGCGGTCTTCCACCACACCGTCCGTGTTCAGGAACCGCACCGTCACCGCCCGGGGGCGCTGGATCACCGCCGAGACGCCGGGCAGGTTGGGCGATGCCTCCTCATGTTCGCGCAATTGCACGCTGGCGTGCAGGATCTCGGGGTTGGCCATGCGCACTGCCTGCCCCCGCGCCTCGGAGCAGTCGACGACTGCCAGCCGCAGTGGCACGCCAATCTGCACGGCGGCAAGGCCATAGCCCGGCATCGCGTCCATCGTGTCGATCATGTCGGCCCAAAGATTGCGGACCTCGTCGGTGATCGCGGGCACATCGGCGGCGGGAGTGCGCAGCACCGGATGGGGCCAGGGCAGGCAGCGGCGGACGGTCACGCCAGCACCTCTGCCTCGGCCTTGGCGCGCGCCTCGGGCGGCAGGCGGTCCAGCGTGAGGATACCGTCCAGATGGTCATATTCGTGCTGGATGCAGATCGCGGCAAAGCCGTCGAACTCGGCCTCCTGCGCCGCTCCATCCAGGTCGGTCCAGCGCACCCGGACCTGCGCCGCACGTTCGACCTCGGTTACCGGGCCGGGGATCGAAAGACAGCCCTCCGGCCCGCTGACCCGGTCCCCCAGCAACTCGACCGAAGGATTCACGAAGACCATCGGCGCGGGTTCGCCTGTCTTCCAGGCCACATCCATCACGAACAGCCGCACCAGCCGCCCGACCTGCGGCGCGGCAAGGCCCCGGCCGGGGGCGGCGTACATCGTTTCAAGCATGTCGGCCGCCAGCGCGCGCAGCTCGCCATCCAGCACGGCAGGCGCGCAAGGTTGGGAAAGGCGGGGGTCGGGCCAGCGCAGGATCGGCAAGAGCATCGGCAATTCCTCAGGTGTCAGCCCTGGCGCATAAAGCGCCCCCGGCCGAAAGTCACGCGCACGCCTTCGCCGGATCAGCCCGCCCGCGCCCGCTCGCGCTTCAGCTTTTCCATCTTGCGGGTAATCATCTGGCGTTTCAGCGGCCCCAGATAGTCGATGAAGAGCTTGCCATCCAGATGGTCGATCTCGTGCTGCACGCAGGTCGCCCAGAGACCGGCGAACTGGCGTTCCTGCTGGGCCCCGTGTTCGTCGATCCAGCGCACCTGCACCTCGGCCGGGCGCTTCACGTCGGCATATTGGTCGGGGATCGAGAGGCAGCCTTCCTCATAGGTCGACAGATCCTCAGAGGACCAGACAACCTGCGGGTTGAAGAGGATCATGGGCTCGGGCGGGCCGTCCTTGATGCAGTCCATGACGATCAGCCGCTTGGTCACGCCCACCTGCGGCGCGGCCAGCCCGATGCCCGGCGCGTCATACATCGTCTCAAGCATGTCGGCGGCCAGCGCCCGCAACTCGGGCGTGATTTCGTCGACCGGGTCGCAGACCTTCTTGAGGCGCGGGTCAGGATGGATCAGGATGGGGCGGATCATGGATGCGATCTACGAAAGCCGGGGCCACATGGCAAGGGGAAGGCACGGAAAAGGCAGCAAGCGCGGGCGGCGCTTGCTTCGGGATGATGTCCTTACGATGGACTATCGTGTAGATCAGTTTTCCATTTTTCGGCATAATTTCGGGATGACTTCCCTGATATAAAACGATAATCGGATGAAAATTCCACGCCAAGGACAACCCGACATGACCTTCGACACCCCCATCGACCGCATCGGCTCGCATTGCGTCAAATGGGACATGATGCCCAGCCTTTACGGAATTGCGCCGGACGAGGGGTTGGCGATGTGGGTCGCGGACATGGAGTTCCGCCCGCCTCAGGTCGTACAGACCGCGCTGGAGAAGATGCTGGCCCATGGCATCTACGGCTATTTCGGCGACGACCGGGCCTATCTGGCGGCAATCCGCTGGTGGATGGCCACCCGCCATGGCTGGGAGGTCCAGCCGGAGTGGATCTTCACCACCCATGGCCTGGTGAACGGCACGGCGCTGTGCGTCCACAGCTACACCCAGCCGGGCGATGCGGTTGTGCTGATGACCCCGGTCTACCACGCCTTCGCCCGCGTCATCAAAGCCGCCGGGCGCGAGGTGACGGAATGTCCGCTGGTGCTGGAGGACGGGGTCGCGCGGCTGGACATCGCGGCCTGGGAAAACCGGCTGACCGGGCGCGAGAAGATGCTGATCCTCTGCTCGCCGCACAATCCCGGCGGGCGGGTCTGGACGGTCGAGGAGTTGCGCCAGATCGCCGATTTCTGCGTGAAGCACGACCTGATCCTCGTCTCGGACGAGATCCACCACGATCTGGTCTTTCCGGGCCAGAAGCACACCGTCATGCCGCTGGCCGCGCCGCAGATCGCCGACCGTCTGGTGATGATGACGGCCACGACCAAGACCTTCAACATCGCGGGCGCCCATATTGGCAACGTGATCATCGCCGACCCGGCGCTGCGCAAGACCTTTGCCGACACGATGAATGCGATGGGGATCTCGCCGAACTCCTTCGGGATGCATATGGCGACCGCCGCCTACAGCCCGGAAGGCGCGGCCTGGGTCGATGATCTGATGCGCTATCTGGATGGCAACCGGCACCTCTTTGATGAAGGGATCGCGGCAATCCCGGGCCTGCGCTCGACGCCCTTGCAGGCGACCTATCTGGCCTGGGTCGATTTCTCGGGCACCGGCATGGCACCCGAGGAGATCCTCCAGCGGGTCGAGAAACAGGCGAAGATCGCGACCAACCACGGCTCGGCCTTTGGCCTCGGAGGTGAGACCTTCCTGCGCTTCAACCTGGCCTGTCCCCGCGCCCAGGTGGCCGAGGCGGTGGCCCGGTTGCAGAAGGCTTTCGCCGACCTGCAATGAGGCGGGTCCTGCGCCTTCTGGCCTGGTCGGCGCTGGCGGCGGCGCTGGGGCTGATGACGGCCTCGCTGTTCCTGCCGCCCGAACGGGTGGACCTGCCGCCGCCGCCGCCGCTGAGCGGCGCGGTGGAGCGGATCGTGATCGAAAAGGCCGCGCGACGGATGCAGCTTTGGCAGGACGGCCAGGTGGTGCGGACCTACCGGATCGCACTGGGCTTCACCCCCGAGGGCGAAAAGCAGCGGCAGGGCGACGGCAAGACGCCCGAAGGCACGTTCGTGATCGACCGGCGCAACCAGCAATCGGCCTTTCACCTCTCGGTCGGGCTGAACTATCCCCGGCCCGAGGATGTGCAGCGCGCCGCAGCCGCGGGCCATGATCCGGGCGGGGACATCTTCATCCACGGCCAGCCAAACGCGGTGCCCGAGGGGTTCAGGCTGAAGGGCGACTGGACCGCAGGCTGCATCGCCCTGACCAATGCCGAGATGCGCGAGGTCTGGGCGGTGACGCCGATCGGAACGACGGTAGAGATCCATCCCTGACCGCCCTGCTCGTCGATGACTTCGTCACTTCTGGCTGCCGACGCGAAGACGAAGTCGCACGAGCTGGGGACGGGCGCAGGACCTAAGCCTTGGGCAGGTAACCCACCTGCGCGTTCTCGTCCCGCCAGAAGTCCAGCGCGGCCCGGTCGGCCACCGCCGTCGCACGCTTGAAATCGCAGACCAGTTCGCCCCGATCGATTTCAGAGGCGACGATCAGGCATTGGAACACATGCCGCGAGCCGTCATAGACATCCACCAATCCGCGCAGCTTGCCGGGGGACAGGTCGGCATCCAGCGCAAAGCCGTTGTCCCAGAAGCGCAGCACCGGAAACACCGCGTCGCCCACCTGCACCCGCAGCCGCGACTTGCGACGCAGGTCTTTCTTCCGGGCGGCCTCCAACCCTTCGCGCACCTCGTTCGGCAGAAACTCAAGCATGGCGATCCTCGCAGAAAGGATGTGGATAAGTCTGTAGCCCCGCAGGATAAAATCAAGCTGTCACAAGCGTATTGGCGAATTGTAAACAGAGCATGTCCTGAAAGCTGCAGATTGCACACGCCCAGGTTGACGCAGGCCCGAGAATGGCGGCCTTGGCCGGGCAAACCGCCGCTCCCGCTTGCGAATCGGTGCGCCCCCGGGAATAGCCGGGCCATGATCCTGATCCTCTCCATGCTTCTCGACGCGGTCTTCGGCGAGCCGAAGGCGATCTGGGACCGCCTGCCCCATCCCGCCGTCCTGATGGGCCGCCTGGTCGGCTGGTGCGACCGCCGCTTCAACTCGGGCGATCGGCGCAAGGCCAAGGGGGTCGCGGTGGCCGCGGGCCTGGTGGCCGTGGGGCTGACCCTCGGCGCACTGATCCAGGCGATCCCCGACCACGGGCTCTTCGAGGTCGTGACCCTTGCCATTCTGATCGCGCAGAAAAGCCTGGTGGACCATGTCCGCGCCGTAGCCCAGGGCCTGCGCCGGTCTTTGCGCGAGGGGCGGCAGGCGGTCGCCATGATCGTCGGCCGCGACACGGCCGAGATGACCGGCCCCGACGTCGCCCGCGCCGCGATCGAAAGCGCGGCCGAGAACCTGTCGGACGGCGTCGTCGCGCCGATCTTCTGGTATCTCGTGCTGGGCCTGCCGGGGATCCTCGCCTACAAGCTGGTCAACACCGCCGACAGCATGATCGGCCATCTGACGCCGAAATACGCTGAATTCGGCTGGGCCTCGGCCCGGCTGGACGATGTGCTGAACCTGATCCCCGCGCGACTCACCGCGCTTCTGATCGCGCTGACGCATGGCTGGACCGACCCCGCCCCGATCCTGCGTGACGCGCCCAAGCATCGCAGCCCGAACGCGGGCTGGCCGGAAAGCGCACTTGCCCCGGTGCTGAACGTCGCCCTCTCCGGCCCGCGCAGCTATAACGGCCTGCGCAAGGACTATCCCTGGGTCTGGCCCGAGGGCCGCCGCGACCCCGGCCCCGACGATATCGACGCGGCGGCCGATGCGCTCTGGCGGGTCTGGGCGGCCGTGCTGGCGGTTGCCGTGCTGGTCGCGCTCGCCTAGGTTCTCCCCTCGAACCATGAGGACACCATGCGCGCTGCCCTTCTTGCCCTGACGCTTGCCGCACCCGCTGCGGCCGCCCCCTGCGGTGGCGATTTCGGCGCCTTCCTCACCGCGATGGAGGCCGAGGCCATCGCCGCCGGGGTCCCCGCCGACAAGGCCGCCGCCTTCTTCGCCGGGGCACGGATCGACGAAAACGTTCTGAAGGCCGACCGCAACCAGGGCGTCTTTCGCAAGACCTTCCTCGACTTCTCGCAATCGCTGATCTCGAAGCAGCGGCTTTCCACCGCCCGCGCGAAATCCGAGGCGCTGAACGCCATCTTCGCCCGCGCCGAGGCCGACTACGGCGTCAGCCGCGGGATCCTGCTGGCCTTCTGGGCCTTCGAGACCGACTTCGGCCAGGTGCAGGGCGATTTCAACACCCGCAACGCGCTGCTTACCCTCGCCCATGACTGCCGCCGGCCCGACCTGTTCCAGCCCCAGGTCCTTGCCGCCGCGCAACTTCACGCGATGAACGATTTCCCGCTCGACACCACCGGCGCCTGGGCGGGCGAGATCGGGATGGTCCAGATGCTGCCCAGGGACATCCTGGAACGCGGGGTGGATGGCGACGGCGACGGGCTGATCCTGCTGAAAACCTCCGAGGCCGACGCGATCCTCTCCGGCGCGAGGATGCTGCAGCACCACGGCTGGCGCGCCGGCGAACCCTGGCTGGCCGAGGTCACGCTGCCCGAAGATTTCGACTGGTCGCTCACCGGGCTTGAGACCGAACGGCCAGTCGCCGAGTGGGAGGCCCTGGGCGTCACGCCGCGCAACGGGGCGCTGGCCGGGGGACTGACCGGCTCGATCCTTCTGCCGCAGGGCCGCAAGGGTCCGGCCTTCCTGGCCTATCCGAACTTCCGCGTGCTCTTCGAATGGAACAAGAGCTTCGTCTACGTCACGACCGCCGCCTATTTCGGCACCCGGATCGAGGGCGCGGCCCCCTATGTTGCGGGCAAACCGGACCCGGCGCTGGACCCCGACCAGATGGTCGCCCTGCAGGAAAAACTCGCCGCCCGGGGGCATGACGTGGGCAAGATCGACGGCATCCTCGGCGCGGGAACGCGGGCGGCGGTGCAGCGGGAACAGCAGCGGCTCGGCCTGCCTGCCGATGGCTGGCCCACGCAGGACCTGCTGGACGCGCTCTGATGGCCAGCTGGGGCCTTGTCGCCACGGTCAAGGCACCCGAAGCCAAGGTCATGGCCTGGGCCGCGCATCATCTGGCGATCGGGGCTTCGCATCTTTGGATCTATTTCGACAACCCCGAGGACCCGGTCCCCGCCGTCCTGCGCGGGCATCCGCGGATCACCGCGACGCTGTGCGACGCGGCCTATTGGGCGGACAAGCGACGGCACGACAATCACCAGAACCGCCAGGGCCGCAACGCCCGCCATGCCTATACCCTCGCCCGGACCGACTGGCTGGGCCATATCGACGTGGACGAGTTCATCCACGTCGACCGCCCTCTGGATCAGATCCTGGACGCGGTTCCGGCCGGGCAGCGCGTGGTCAAACTGGAACCGTTCGAGGCGATGCATGACCCGATGCTTCCCGATGACATCTTCACCGCACGCGAGTTCCGCGGCGCGCTGACGCATGACGTCTGGCGCTATCGCACCCCGGCGCTTGGTCCCTACAAGCGGGTGATCCGCGACGGGATCCTCAGCCATTCCGTGGGCAAGGTGCTGTTCCGCACCGGCATCCGCGGCCTCATGCCCCGGCTGCACAGCGTCATGCTCAACGGCCAGCGCCTGCCCGCGCCCGAATGGTGCGGCGAGGCGCGGCTTCTGCACTTCCACGCCCAGGACCGCGCAGCCTGGCTGGCCGCGCTGCCCTATCGGCTGACCCGTGGCGCCTACCAGTTCCGCCCGGCGCTGCAGCAGTTCCTGTCTCTGGCCACACCCGACGAGGTCGAGACCTTCTACCGCCGCACCCAGATCCTGGCGACCGGGGTCTCGGAACAACTGCAGGAATTCGGTCGGGTGGTGGTGGCCGACCTCGATCTGCGGCAAAAGGTGAAGACAATTCTGGGAGAGACGAGATGACGACCTGGGGCGTGGTGGCGACCGTCAAGGCGCCGGAAGAGCAGGTACTGGCCTTCATTGCCCATCACCTGGCGCTGGGGGCCTCGGGCGTCTGGATCTATTTCGACGACCCGGCCGATCCGGCCCATGCCCGGATTTCTCGCCTGCCCAGGGTGAAGGCGGTCCGCTGCACCGGATGGTACTGGGCGATGCGCGGCGGGCGGCCCGAGTCACTTGATAAACGTCAGATCGTCAATGCTTGCCACGCGCAGCGCAGGTGCCGACTGGATTGGCTGGCCCATATCGACGCGGACGAATTCATCCATGCGCCGGGTCCGGTCGCCGACTTCCTGGCCCAGGCGCCTTCGGACGCGCCGAACGTGATGATGGCCCCGTTCGAGGCGCTGCACGACCCCGGCCTGCCGGACGACATCTACACCGCGCGCCATTTCCGTGGCCCGCTCGGCAAGGCGCATCCCGAGCTGCATCAGGCGATCTTCGGCCCGATGTCCGATATCGTCGCCAAGGGCAACCTTGGCCATGTCATCGGCAAGAGCTTCTGCCGGATCGGTTTCCCGGGCGCGAAGATCGGCCTCCATTCGGTGTTCCTCAACGGAGACCGCCTGCGTGGGCCGATCCACCCGCAGCTGCGGGTGCTGCATTTCCACGCACAGGACCCGGAGATCTGGCGCCGACAGCTGCCGTACCGGCTGCGCAATGGTGGCTATCGCTATGACACGGAGAACCAGCTGCGGAGCCATCTCGAGGGCGCCAGCGACGCAATAATCGACGAGTTCTACCAGACCGTGATGACCCTGACGCCGGAAAAGGCCGCGCTGCTGAAGGCGCATGACCTGCTGATCACCGCCGACCTCGGCCTCCGGGCCAAGGTGGCGGGCCTGCTGGCCGGGCGGCTCTGACGCGCGCGGCCGACCCCTTGGCGCTGCGAGGATGGGTAGGGTGGGCGATATCGCCCAGCTTGCGGCCTGAACTCAGGCGCGATCCGAACCCCAGTAGGCATACATCTGGTCAAGCGCGCTCAGGGGCCGCAGGACAGGGACTGCCACAGGACGGGCGGCCTGGAAATATTGATCCGGCACGGCGATAGCGGCGGCAGCGCGCGGCAGGGAATGGACGGACATCGGACGAACCTTTCGCTTCACTCGCCTCCCGCGACGCTAGATAGACCCGCCCCGGGGCCACCCCAACCCCCGTTTCCGCATGGCCGCCTTGCGCCGCACGCCCTACCAGATCAGCACGACCGCGGCATAGGTCAGCAGCAGCCCGATCACGCAAGCCACCGCCAGCGAGCCCAGGTCCTTGGCCTCTTTCGCCCAGGCCGACCAGCCCGGAGACAGCTGGTCCACCAGCACCTCGATCGCCGTGTTCAGCGCCTCGACCGCGATCAGCAGCAGACCCATCCCCACCAGCCCCAGCACCTCGGGACCCGAGGCGCCCAGAAGGACGAACAGCACCAGCAGCCCCGCGATCAGCGCCGCTTCCTGCCGGAACGCGCTTTCCCGGGCCAGCCTGCGCAGGCCCGCCGCCGAATAGCTCGCCGCCGCGAAGAAATGCGCGATCCCGGATTTCCGCGCGGGCTTCTCCTGCAGGGTCATCCGGTGACCCCGACCCGGCAGCGCCCGGCGATGTCCAGCGCCCCGTCGCGCGCCACCGTCGTCACGTCCAGCATCCCCAGCACGGTCGAAAACATGTTGTCATGGCTCAAGGCCTCCCCCGTCCCAGCCGCCAGGCATCTGGCGTCAAGGGCAAGACTGGCACTGAACCGCTCTGACATCCAGAGTACCATCGGCACCCGCGTCTGAACCTCCGGCGCCATGAAATCGGGCGCGCCGTGCAGGTAAAGGCCCCCCTCGCCCAGGCTTTCGCCATGGTCCGAGACATAGAACAGCGCCGGGATCACCCGCCCCTCGGCCTCGAGCAGGTCGATGGCCTGCGCCAGGAAACGGTCGGTATAGGCGATGGTGTTGTCATAGGCGTTCACGACCTCTTCGGTCGAACATTCGGTAAATTCGGGCGTCTGGCAGGCGGGCTGGAACCTCTCGTCCTCGGCCGGATAGCGCAGCCAGTAGCTTGGCCCGTGGCTGCCGATCTGGTGCAGCACGATGACCGTGTTTCCCGTGATCGTCGCGGCCTTCTCCTGCAAGGACTTCAGGAACACCCCGTCGATACATTCCGGCTCACAGAACTCCTCACCGTCCGCCGCCGTCATCTTGCGCGAGGACACGCGGTCGGCGATGTTCTTGTGGCCGGTGTTGTTGTCCCACCATTCGACCTGGAACCCCGCATGGACCAGCACGTCCAGCAGGTTCTCGTTCGACAGCCCGCCCTCATAGGAATAGTCCGCCTTGGTCAGGGGCGAGAACATGCAGGGCAGCGAGGTCGCCGTCGCCGTCCCGCAGCTGGAGACATTCGGGTAGTACAGGATATCGCGCTTCGCCAGTTCCGGGTTCGTCTCGCGCGCATAGCCGCCCAGCGACCAGTTCTGCGCCCGCGCCGTCTCGCCCGCGACGATGACCATCAGCACAGGCTTGTCCGCCGCCGCCAGATGCTGCCCCGGCGTCGCATCGCGGCCGGTCGGTTGGAGGACGATCTGAGTCGTCTTCAGCATCATCTTCGCATAGCGCACCGAGGCCGCCAGCGGGGCAAGCGGCTGAACCGCGCCCAACAGTTCCTTGTCGGAACGCAGGACCGAGGAATAGGCCCGCATGTTGGTGAACATAAGTCCCACGAACAAAGCCGCCGCCCCGGTCGTGACCAGGGCCCAAAGCCCCAGGTCGCGCCAGGGCGTCCGGCGGCGGACCTGCACCGACAGGACCAGACCCGCGGGCAGAAGACCATACAGCGCGACGTGCCCAAGGAATTGCGGGGTTATCAGATGCCGCGACTCGGCGACGGTCGTCGTCATCGCGTTCTGGATCATCTCGCGGTCGATCACCACGCCCAGAACCTCGACATAGTAAGAACTGACCCCCGCGATCAGCAGCAGCGCCACCAGCACCGGCTTCTGCAACCGTCGCACCGCAAGGAGTTGCACCACCAGCAGCAGAAGCGCCCAGATCGCCCCGGCAAAGACCATGGCCGTGACGCTGCGGCCCTCGAAGATGCGGAACAGATGCCCCCAGAAGGTCGCGTTGCAAAGCGCCAGCAGATAGGTCGTGACGAGAAGGTTCAGGGCGAAGGCGGAAAGCTCCGGGCGGCGCCCGGCAAGCGGCGGAAGGGTCATGGAAAGGGTCCTGGGACGCAAATGGCCGTGTCGTGGCCTCGCGACCCGATCTAGCCCATCCCGCGACGGCTGGCTGTAAGCGGGCGCTTAATCCGGCCCGGCTCAGCCCCGGCGCGCGATCATGTGATGCTTTCCAGCCGTTCCTTCGACATGTCGCCCGGCACGATGGTGATCGGGATCGGCAAGCTGCCCGAGTTGCGCGACATGGCCGTCACCAGCGGCCCCGGACCCGACTTTTCGGTCCCCGCCCCCAGCACCAGCACGCTGATCTGCGGATCGTCCTGGACCTGGGCCAGGATCTCGGCCACCGGATCGCCCTCGCGGATCACGAGTTCCGGGTTGACCCCCTGCTTGTCGCGCATCCATTTGGCGAAGACCTCGAAATGCGCCTCGATCCGCTCGCGCGCCTCGGCCCGCATCAGGTCGGCCACGCCCACCCAGGTCTGAAACTCGTCCGGCGAGACGATCGACAGGATGGTCACCCCACCCCCGGTATGCGAAGCCCGCAGCGCCGCATAGCGCATGGCGTTCAGACATTCGCGGCTGTCGTCCAGCACGACCAGGAATTTCCGCATCTTCTCCCCCTTGGCCGACGGATCATGCCCTTTCCCAGCGGGAAAAGGCAAGCCTCAGGCGCCCGCCGCCAGCGCGGGCACCTTGGGAAACAGTCGCCAAAGCGTCAGCGTCCGCGTCGCGTTCAGCACCATCAGCCCGGCCCACAGGCCATGGTTGCCCGCCAGCGGCACCAGCACCACCAAAGCCACGGCATAGACCGCGACCGAGGCCAGCATCGCCCGCAGCATATCCCCGGTCAGCATCGCGCCGATGAAGATGTCGTCATAGATCCAGGCCACGATCCCGATCACGGGCGCGGCGATCAGCCAGGGCAGATAGGCCCGCGCCTCGGCCCGCACCTCGGGCGAGGTGGTCAGCAGGTCGATGATCCACGGCCCCGTCAGCGCAAAGATCACGGCCAGCCCGATGGCACCGATCACGCCAAGCTGCATGCAGATCCGGCTTGCCGCCCGGATCTGACGGGCCGACTTCGCCCCCACCGCCTGCCCGACCAGCGCCTCGGCCGCGAAGGCGAAGCCGTCCAGCGCATAGGCCGTGATCTCCAGGAACTGCATCAGCACCTGGTTCGCCGCCAGCGTCACGTCGCCCAAGCGTGCGCCAAGGAAGACAAAGCTGGTGAACGACAGCTGCAACAGAATCGTCCGCCCCATGATGTCGCGGCTGGCGGTGAACATCCGCCGCAAGGCCACCCGGTCGCGCAGCCGTGCCACGGCCTCACGCAGACCCGTTCCGAAGGCGTCCCGCGCAAGGAACAGCGCCAGCGCAAGCCCGGTCCACTCCGCGATCAGCGTGGCCGCCGCCACTCCCGGCACGCCCCAGCCAAGGCCCAGGACGAACCACAGGTCCAGCGCCACATTCGCCCCGTTCTGCCAGACTTGCAGCACCAGCACGCCCCGCGTGCGCCCCAGGCCGATCAGCCAGCCGTTCAGCGCATAAAGCGCGATCGTCGCGGGCGCGCCCCAGATGCGGATCGCGAGGTACTGCCCCGCCAGCCGCTCCACCGCCTCGCTGGCCGGGGCCACGGCAAAGGCCGCCGCGAACAGCAGGACCTGCACCGCGACCAGCACCAGCCCCGCCACCGCCCCCACGATCAGCGCCCGCAGCAGCACCGCCGAGCGTTCCGCCCCGTCCCCCGCGCCATGCGCCTGCGCCGCCAGGCCCGAGGTCGACATCCGCAGAAACCCGAAGGCCCAGTACAGCGTCGCCAGGATCACTGCCCCGATCCCGACCGCCCCCAGGCTTGCCGGGTCGCCCAGCTGCCCGATGACCGCCGTATCGACCGCCCCCAGCAGGGGAACCGTGGCATTGGAAAGCACGATGGGCGCCGCGATCCGCAGCACCCGGCCATGCGTGATCTCGGTCACTTCAGGGGCTCTGGCGGCGGCATCAGGAAATGCCCGGTCGCCTGCGCAAACAGCCGCGCGCGGTTGTCCTGCCAGGCCTCGACGTGGACGCTGGCATAGCGGCGCCCCGAGCGGTTGACCCGCGCCCGCGCATAGGCATCACGCGGCAGGCCGGGGCGGAGGTAATCCACCGTGAAGTCGATCGTCTTCGGCAAACGCAGCGGACCCTCGGGCACCGCCCCCTGCGCCTCGACACCCTCCCAAAGCGTGGACCAGGACAACTCGATCATCGCGGCGATCTCCAGGAACCCGGCCGTGGCGCCGCCGTGCAGGGCGGGCAGCATCGGATTGCCGATCAGATCGTCATGATAGGGCAGGACCGCCGTCAGCTCATCCCCGCGGCGGTCGAACTGGATGCCCAGGAAACCGATATAGGGCACCGCATCGACCAGCGCGCGCAAAAGCCCCTCGCGCCGCTGCTTCACCACATGCACAGGCTCCGGCCGCTTCATGCCGCCCCCCGTTCCACCGTGAAGGCCCCCGTGGCCATCGCCACCGGCCGCCCCTCGTCCTCATCCGTGGCGACGGCCCGGACAAAGGCGACCGTGCGGGTGACATGGTGACACTCGGCCCGGCAGCGCAGGGTCTGGCCGGGGGTCGCGGGGCGCATGTAGTCGATCCGCAGATCCAGCGTCGCCGTGGAAAATCCCGCCTGCGGATGACACATCACGGCCGTCCCCGACGCGGTGTCCATCAGCGCGCTGACCGCGCCGCCATGGATCACCCCGGTCGACGGGTCCCCCACCAGCCGTGCGTCATAGGGCATGGTCAGGAGCGCCCAGCCCTCTCCCATCTCCTCCAGCACCATGCCAAGGGCCTTGCTGTGCGGCAGCGCCTCGATGAACTGGCGGGCGATGGTCAATGTGTCGCGGGTCATGGCGCGATCAAACCGCTGCCCGCGGGGGAACGCAAGCCCCAGCGTCACCGTTGCCAAAACCAGCCCCTTGCGCCTAGGCTGCGGATGGGAGGAGAGCGCATGACCGAAACCCGCCTCAGCTTCAAGGAAATGTGCGCCCGGTTCGACGTGACGCCGCGCACCCTGCGTTACTACGAATACATCGAGCTTCTGGCCCCCGAAAAGGAAGGCCGCTCCCGCTTCTACGGCCCGCGTGAGGTGGCGCGCATGAAGCTGATCCTCCGCGGCCGCCGCTTCGGCTTTTCGCTGGAGGAGATCCGTCAATGGCTCCTGATCTACGGAAAAAAGGGCGAACGGCCGCAGTTGCAGGCCTGGCTCGACCTCGCCGACCGCCAGCTTGTCGAACTGGACAAGCAGCGGGCCGAGCTGGACACCACCATCGCCGACCTGCGCGCTCTGCGCGAAACGGCGGTGGAGGAGCTGAGCCGCCTCCCCGACCCCTGAACAGGGCAGCGGAGTTTTCAAAAACTCCGCACTGGAAATCTTCGATTTCCGATCCGGTTTCTTTGAAGAAACCGGTCCCTCAGATCCCAGCCTCCAGCCGGTCGACCAGCCGGGCCAGCATCATCCGGCACAGCCCGATCTGCTCCACCGTCACGAACTCGTCCGGCTTGTGCCCCTGCGCCATCGACCCCGGCCCGCAGATCACCGTGGGCACCCCCAGGCGCTGGTCGAAGAGCCCGCCCTCCGTGCCATAGGCCACCTTGATCGTTCCGTTCGCCCCGGTCAGCCCCTTGACGAAATTGACCACGCCCGCGTCCGAGGGCGTGCCGAGCCCCGGATAATCCCACAGCCGCTCCACCCGGATCGCGGCCTCGGGGAACTCCGCCCGCAAAGGCGCGACGATCGCCTCGGCCTCGGCCTCCAGCCGGGCGATCAGACCCGCCACATCCTCGCCCGCCAGCGCGCGGATCTCGAAATCCAGCACCGCGTGATTGGGCACGATGTTGACCTGTACGCCGCCCGCCATCTTGCCGACATGGATCGTCGTATAGGGAACGTCGTAATCCCCGTCCCTCAGCCCCGTCGCCGCCACCTCGGCCTGCACGTGCCGCACAGCCCCCAGGAAATCCGCCGCCAGATGCAGCGCGTTCAGCGCCAGCGGCGCCAGCGCCGAATGACCCTCGCGCCCGGTGCAGGTTGCCCGCAGCGCCACCTTCCCCTTGTGTCCCGTCGCGACCTGCATCGCCGTGGGTTCCCCCACGATGCAGAACCGCGGCTTCACCGGAGCCGCCGCCAGCAGGTCGATCAGGCTGCGGACCCCCATGCAGCCCACTTCCTCGTCATAGGACAGCGCCAGATGCAACGGCACCCGCAACGGCCGCCGCGCCGCCAGCACCATCGCCTCGATCGCGCAGGCCACGAACCCCTTCATGTCCGTCGCACCGCGCCCGTAATAGCGCCCGCCCTCCTCGGTCAGCGCAAAGGGGGCCTTCGTCCAGGCCTGGCCTTCCACCGGCACGACATCCGTATGCCCCGACAGCATCACGCCCCCCAGCCCCTTCGGCCCGGTCGAGGCGTAAAGGTTCGCCTTCCCCCCATCCGCATCCGGCACCAGCGTGACCGCGATCCCCGCACCCTCCAGCACCTCTTTCACATAGCCCATCAACGCCATGTTCGGTCTGGAACTCACCGTGTCGAAGGCCAGAAGCCGGTCCAGTATCTCGCGCATGTCCATCTCCCTTTGTCCCCTGCTAGCGCGAAACCGACCGGGCGGGAAGCGTCGCACCTTGCCCCCGCGCGGCGCTTTTGCGACAGTTCCCCTTCCTTCAGCCCCCGGCCCCCCAGATGCTTGCCCGCAGCCTCCTGATCCTCGCCTGCCTGACCGCGCCGCTGCACGCGGAGGAGCCGAACCTCTCCTCCCGCGCTCAGGGGCAGCCCGGCAGCGTGGCACAACTGATCCTCGCCCAGCGCGCCTATCAGACCGCCCTGCGGCAGGGCGAGGTGCTGGCGCTCCTCTCCGCGATCCACCTCGCGCGTGGCATCACCCAGCGCCCGGCGACAGGCTGGACGCTGGAGACACAGGGGCAGGCCGCCGACGCCCCGCCGGGCCTGTCGGCCGCCCCCGACCCGGCGGACGAAGCCGCCATGACCATCGCCCGCAACCTCGCCGGAGAGGACCCCGACCTCCAGGACCTGGTCTATGCGCTGGACGCCCAGGTCCCCGGCACGCAGCAGGATACCGCCCTCGTGGCCACCTCCGACCTCGGCCCCGGCCAGACCGATGTCTGGACACTGCCCCTGTTCGGCGAGGTCCTGGCCGAGATCGGGCTGATCGGCGACGGCGACAGCCCCCTCTCCCTGACCGTCGCGGACGAAGGCGGGACACCGCTTTGCACCCGTCCTGCCAGCAGTCAGCCCGCACTCTGCAGCCTGACCCCGGCGCGCAACGGCTTCTTCACCGTCCGGGTCAGCAACAGGGGACCCACGGTCAACAGCTACCGGCTGCTCGCGAACTAGGGCAGATGACCTCATTTGTCACGGAAACCCGACTTCTCACCGGGGCCGAGACCTGCAAGGATGCATCTCATTCCGGCCTATTCCGGGCCGGTCGGCCATAGGTTCAAAAAATGCATCTCAAGTCGCTTTCCCTCGCGCTGGCCACCACCGCACTGGCCGCGCTTTCCCTGCCCGCCCTCGCCCAGGACAAGTCCGGCCCGAACGTCGGCACTGCGACGGAGGCCCCCGCACCCGGGGGCGCCGCGACCATGGCGCTCGCGCAAGAGCTCTATGCAGTCGGCGTCGCCCAGGGCGATGCGGTGACCGTGCTTGCCGCCGCAAGGCTCGCCGCCTCGGTTGAACTCGCCTCGGCCGAACCCGCCGCGCTGGATCCGGCGAAAGTCACCTTCGGCGAAGGTGGCGATCAAGAGACCTTCCGGGCCAGAAAGGCCGCGCCTGCTGCTCCGGCTGCGCCCGCTCCCATGATGAACGACGGGACTCCACGTGCGGCCGCCAAGGCGACGTTCTTCAGCGCCACGAACGAGGATGAAGGCGCCGCCAACACCCCGGTCAGCGCCGAGACGATGTTCGCCAAGGCCACCGAACTCGCCGCCGGTGACGAGGCCCTGCTCGGCCTGATCGAGGACGCCCTGGCCGAAGGCTCGCGCGGGCGGATCGGTGGCGGCGTGGAATGGCTCTCGCGCCTGCCTGCGGGGCAGACCGATGTCTGGGAGATCCCGTTCTACGGCAATTCCTATGCCGAAGTGGCCGTCGTCGGCGATGGCGACGCGAACCTCGACATGGCGATCACGGACGAGAACGGGAACGTCATCTGCTATGACGTCAGCTGGTCGGACAAGCTGTATTGCGACTGGACCCCGGCCTGGGACGGGTATTTCTACGTCACTGTCCAGAACATGGGCGGGTCGCGGAACAGCTACTACCTGATGACGAACTGACCCTCCCTCCTGCGACGGCCCGCGGCGCCAGCCCCGGGCCGCTTTCCGTGGCGGGCAACCGTCCCGCAGGTCGCAG
>JBKHWC010000032.1:0-32727 GCA_046569765.1 Alphaproteobacteria bacterium
GCGATCTTTGCCCGGGCGGCCTTCCTGGCCTCCGAGGCGCTGGGAGAGGTCTGGCGGCTGACCGACCGCAGGCTCCTGGGCCCCGGCGGGCGGGCGATTCCCCGGGCGCAGATCCGCGCCGCGCGGCCCTTCCTGGGCGCGGTCCAGATCACCACGGCCACGGGCGACCGGCATCTGGTCAAGTACCAGGCCGACCCCGCCGCCACGGCCGCCCGCATCCTGGGCGACCGATGAGCCGCCTGACCATCCCCCCGCATGACCGCCACGGGATTTACCTCTTCTCGGCCGCGCTGGGGCCCGAGGAGATGCAGCGCGACAAGGCGCGGCTGGCCACCGGGCTTCTGGGCGACCCGGACCTCGACCCCGCGCATCTGGAGCTGTTCGATCTGGCCGACCTCGCTGGGGTGGGACTGCCGACCTATCTGGTCGAGGGGCTCGGCATCTCCGAGGCCGCGGTGGCTCCCGACCGTGCCCGGCTGGAGGCGCTGACCGGACCCGTGCTGATCCTGCGGTCCAAGGCGCTGCATGGGCGCGGGGTGACGCTGACGCCCGACCCGCGCCTGACGCTGCTGGGCAGCTATCGCGAAGAGTCGCCGCCCGTCCATTTCACGCCCCTGCCCACCGCCGCCGCGCAAGGCACGCTGACCGCGCCGCCACCCGCCCCCGGTCCGCACCGCCTGCCGGGGGCCTTTGTCCTGCTGCTTCTGGCGCTTGCGCTGACCGGGGCGGTCGCGCTGTGGCTCGCCTTCGGGTGAGTTCCGGTGGACAAGCCGCGCGCGCCGTCGCATATCGGCCTGCAAGCCGCTGACGGACCGCCCATGACCACGCTGCATTTCCTCAACGCCCGCCTGATCGACCCCGAGGCCGGGACCGACAGTCCCGGCAGTCTGACGGTGAAGGACGGGGCGATCCTCGGCCGCGACGGCAAGGCGCCGAAGGGGGCGGTGGTCGTCGATTGCGGCGGCAAGTGTCTGGCGCCCGGCATCGTCGACTGGGGCGTCAAGATCGGTGAACCGGGGGAACGCCACCGCGAGAGCTTCCGCTCGGCCGGGCTGGCGGCGGCGGCAGGCGGCGTGACGACGATCATCGCCCGACCCGATACCCTGCCCGCCATCGACACGCCCGAGACGCTGGAATTCGTCACCCGCCGCGCCGCCGAGGCGCTGGTCCGCATCCGCCACATGGCTGCCCTGACCAAGGGCCGCGAAGGGCGCGAGATGACCGAGATCGGCTTCCTCCGCGACGCCGGGGCGATCGCCTTTTCGGATGTGTTCCAGGTCTCGACAGATGCCAAGGCGATCAACCGGGCGATGACCTACGCCCGCTCGCTGGGCGCGCTGGTCGTGGGCCACCCGCAGGACCCGGGCCTGTCCTCGGGGGCGGCGGCGACCTCTGGCAAGTTCGCCTCGCTGCGCGGCATCCCGGCGGTGTCGCCCATGGCCGAGCGGATGGGCCTGGAGCGCGACCTCGCGCTGGTCGAGATGACGGGGGTGCGCTACCACGCCGACCAGGTCACCACCGGAAAGGCCCTGCCCGCGCTGGCCCGGGCCAAGGCCGCCGGGCTGGACGTGACGGCCGGGACCTCGATTCACCACCTGACGCTGAACGAGTTCGACGTGGGGGACTACCGGACCTTCTTCAAGCTGACCCCTCCGCTGCGGTCGGAACAGGACCGGCTGGCGATGGTCGCGGCGGTGGCGGACGGGACGATCGACGTGATCTCGTCCTTTCATACCCCGGCCGACGAGGAATCGAAGCGGCTGCCGTTCGAGGAGGCCGCCGCCGGGGCCGTGGCGCTGGAGACCTTCCTGCCCGCCGCGATGCGGCTTTATCATGCCGGGCACCTGGACCTGCCCGCCCTGTTCCGCGCGATGGCGCTGAATCCGGCCAACCGGCTGGGCCTGCCGCAGGGGCGGCTGTCCGAGGGCGCTCCGGCGGACCTGATCCTGTTCGACCCCGAGGCGCCCTTCCTGATGGACCGCTTCAAGCTGCGGTCAAAGTCGAAGAACACCCCGTTTGACGGCGCGCGGATGGAGGGTAAGGTCCTGGCAACCTGGGTCGCCGGGACCCAGGTCTACGCCGCGGAATAGCCATGCCCGAGATCGTGACCTCGCCCCAGCTTCTGCTTCTGACGGCCGTGCTGGCCTATCTTCTGGGCTCCATCCCCTTTGGCCTGGTCATCACGCGGGCCCTGGGGCTGGGCGACCTGCGGAAGATCGGGTCGGGGAACATCGGGGCGACGAATGTGCTGCGGACCGGCAGCAAGGGGGCGGCGCTGGCGACGCTCCTGCTGGACGCCGGAAAGGGCGGGATCGCGGTGTTGATCGCGCGGGCGCTGCTGGCGGAGGATGCTGCGCAGCTGGCGGGGCTGGCTTCGTTCCTGGGACATCTGTTCCCGGTCTGGCTGGGGTTCAAGGGCGGCAAGGGGGTGGCGACCTTCCTGGGGACGCTTCTGGCGCTGGCCTGGCCGGTGGGGCTGGCGGTCTGCGCGACCTGGCTGGCGGCGGCGGCGGTGCTGCGGATTTCCTCGGCCGCGGCGCTGGTGGCGGCGGCCTCCAGCGCCGGGTGGCTGGTCTGGTTCCAGGAAGGGCGGCTGCTGGCCCTCTGCATGGTCCTGACCGTGCTGGTCTACGTCCGCCATGCCGAGAACATGCGGCGGATCAAGGCGGGGACCGAGCCGAAAATCGGGCGGAAGAAGCCGGCCGGGGGCTGACTGCCCAGCGTGGACAGTCAGGCAGGTTCAATGGAAACAATCACTTGCGGGCGCGTGTTTACTGAACGTTAACCCGAGCCCGCGCCTCCTGGGCTGACGGCCGCAAGGCTAGACCGGCTGGATCACGACGGCATTCAGCAGCCGTTTGATGACCGAGAACTGGTACAGGATCAGGGCCAGTCCGAACGTGACAAGGGTCAGGAGGAGCCAGACAAAGGCATGGCCGACGATCTCGGACAGGTTCACGTCGACATGCAGCCGCCCCACGACCCCGCCCGATCCGTCCACCACGGATGTCTTGTTGATCGGGGCCTTGAGGAAATAGTAGGGCGCCACGAACAGCGCGAGGCCCAGCGTCACCACCACCAGCAGGACCCAGATGATGACGTGGCCGATCCCCTCCGAGACCGAAAAGTCGCAGGACAGGCGGCAACCGGGAGGGAGTGCGGGCAACATGCTGAGCTTTACCTGATGCGACCAGGTCTTTTGATGGCCCGGTGAGGGGACGTCAAAGACTGGACGCGGCGTAAATCGGGGTGAGGTCGCGGTTCCAGTCGCCGTTGTAGAGGTCGAGCCAGCGGTCAGCCTGGACCTTGCCGGTCTTGAGGCTTTCGACCAGCGGCAAAAGCTGCGCTTCCTCGCCGAACCCACGCGCGGCAAGACCGGCGTGGGACAGGCCCACGGCTGCGCGTGCAAGATCAAGGAGCTTCACCCCCTCTGCCTCACCCGCCAGGGCCGAGACCGAAGCGGCGACGCGCAGCCCTTCGCGCGTGGCGGCGTCGAAGCCCTTGACCAGATCCCAGGCGGCATCCAGCGCAGTCTGGTCGTACATCAGCCCGACCCAGAAGGCCGGGAGTGCGGCGATATGCGCCTGATCGCCGCAATCGGCGCCGCGCATCTCGATGTATTTCTTCACCCGCGCCTCGGGAAAGACGGTGGTCAGATGGTCGGCCCAGTCGGACAGCGTGGGCTTCTCGCCCGGCAGGGCGGGGAGTTCGCCCTTCAGGAAATCGCGGAAGGACTGGCCCAGCGCATTGATGTATTTCCCGTCACGATAAACGAAGTACATCGGCACATCGAGCACCCAGTCGACATACCTTTGGAAGCCCATCCCGTCCTCGAATGCGAAGGGCAGCATCCCGGTGCGGCTGTCGTCCAGCCCGCGCCAGATCCGGCTGCGCCAGCTGCGATGGCCGTTGGGCTTGCCCTCGAAGAAGGGGGAGGAGGCGAAAAGCGCCGTCGCCACCGGCTGCAGGGCCAGCGCCACGCGCAGCTTCTTCACCATGTCGGCCTCGGACGCGTAGTCGAGGTTCACCTGCACGGTGCAGGTCCGGTACATCATCTGCGTGCCGTGGGTGCCGACGCGGCCCATGTAATCGGTCATCAGCCGGTAGCGTCCCTTGGGCATCACCGGCATCTGATCATGCATCCATTCCGGCGGCGCGCCGATGCCCATGAACCTGACGCCCATCGGTTCGGCGATCGCACGGACCTCGTCCAGGTGCTGCTGCAGTTCGGCCGCGACTTCGACGGTCGAAGTCAGGGGGGCGCCCGAAAGCTCGAACTGGCCGCCGGGTTCCAGGCTGATGTTGGCGCCGTTGCGGGTCAGGCCGATGACATTGCCGCCCTCGCTGACCGGCTCCCAGCCGTAGCGCGATTCGAGCGCGGCGAAGATGGCCGAGATCGAACGGTCGCCGGCATAGGGCAAGGGCGCGCGGGTGTCGGTGAGCCAGCCGAATTTCTCGTGCTCGGCCCCGATGCGCCACTGGGCGCGCGGTTTGCAGCCGGAGTCCAGAAGGCCGGCAAGCTGGTCGAAACTTTCGATCGGTCCGCCGCCGGACTGGGGAATGGACATGGGCTGGCTCCGGGGGTGGATGCGTCGCTCCGGCAGGATGGCCGGGCGCCAACAGGTGTCAAGCGGCGCGGGGCAAGTCAAGGGGGCCGGTGCGGGCCGAAGCGTGCATCAGCGCACGACCACCCCCCGCCCCTTGCGCGCCCAGATCAGACGGTCGGCCCCGTCAATCGCGATCACCGTGCCGCCTGTCGGGGCCTCGGTTCCCAGGGCGGCCACCAGGGCGGCCGTGTCCATGCCAGGTAGCGCGGCGAAGGCGTCGAACAGGGCGTCGGCCCCGTCGGCCTCGACCGGGATGTGGAGAAGCTGGCCGTCGGCCTGTTTCAGCCGCCAGATCCGTCGGCCGCGCAGGGTGAGGAGGCGGATCTCGACCAGGTCGGGCAGGCCGATGAAGCCGCCGGTGCGCGGGCCCATGTAGGCGATCTGCGCCTCGGTCACGCGAAGGATGCCGGGGGCCTCGCCGTCCTGGTGAAAGCGGAGGCGGCGGAGGGATTGCAGCGCCCAGCCAATGCCCAGAGCCGCGACGATCAGCCCCAGGGGCAAAAGGAGGTAGCCGCCCTGCCAGGCGATCCAGAGGCCGATGGCGGCGACGGCGAGGCCCGCGATCACCTCGCGCCAGCGGTGGAGCTGGGCCAGAAGCTCGGGCCGGATCATCGCCAGTCCCCGCAGGCGGCCTGCCAGAGGGTGATGGCAGCCACCGCGGCGGTGTCGGCGCGCAGGATGCGGGGGCCGAGGGAGAGGGGCACGGTGCCGGGGCGGGCGCGGAGGCGGGCGGCCTCGTCGGCCGAGAAGCCGCCTTCGGGGCCGATCAGGATGGCGGCGGGGCCTGTGGCGGGGGCAAGGGTGGCGGGCTGACCGGCGGCGGTCTCGTCGCACCAGTAGAGGCGGCGGCCCTCGGGCCATTTCGACAGGAGCTTTTCGAGGTGCTGCAGGTCCGTGACTTCGGGCACATAGGTCGCGCCGCATTGTTCGGCGGCCTCCAGCGCGTGGGCTTGCAGGCGGTCCTGGCGGATGCGTTCGGAATTGGTGTGGCGGGTCTGGACGGGCAGGATGCGGGCGACGCCCAGTTCGACGGCCTTTTCCACGATGAAATCGGTGCGGGCCTTCTTGATCGGCGCGAAGAGGAGCCAGAGGTCGGGCGGCAGCTGGAGGGGTCGGGTCTGCTGGTCGCAGGTGGCAATGGCACCGCGCCTGGCGGCATGGGTGAGGGTCGCCCGCCACTCACCATCCCGGCCGTTGAAGAGAAGGATCGGGTCGCCAACCGTCAGGCGCATGACGCCGACAAGGTAATGCGCCTGGTCCTGCGACAGGGCCACGGCTTGCCCCGGGGCAAGCGGCTGGTCTACATGAAGCCTGATTTCCGACATGAGCGTGACCCTATGACCCCGAAGCCGCAAATTCCAGAGGCCGAAGCCGCGGGCGTGGTGGCGGATGCGCCGAAGGGCAACTGGGTGGATGTCTATGCCCCGCCCGCGGCGCGGCCCTATCTGCGGTTGGCCCGCGCGGACCGGCCGATCGGGACCTGGCTTCTGTGGCTCCCGTGCCTGTGGGCGATTGCCCTGGCGGGGGGCGCGGGCGGGTTCACGGGGTGGGATCTGTGGCTGGCGGTGTCCTCGGGCGTGGGGGCCTTCCTGATGCGGGGGGCGGGCTGCACCTGGAACGACATCACCGACCGGCATATCGACGGGTCGGTCACCCGGACGCGCAGCCGTCCGATCCCCTCGGGTCAGGTGACGGTGCGGCAGGCGCTGGTCTGGATGGCGGTGCAGGCGGCCTTGGCGGCGGGGATCCTGTTCACCTACAACGGGCTGGCCATCGGCCTTGGCGTCGCTTCGCTGGCGCTGGTCGCGATCTATCCCTTCGCGAAACGCTTCACCTGGTGGCCGCAGGTCTTTCTGGGGCTGGCGTTCAACTGGGGCGCGGTGCTGATGTGGGCGGCCCATTCGGGGACGGTGCCCTTCGCCTCGGTCCTGCTGTACGGGGCGGGGATCGTCTGGACGCTGTATTACGACACGATCTATGCCCATCAGGACCGCGAGGACGATGCGCTGATCGGGGTCAAATCCACCGCGCGGCTGTTCGGCGACCAAAGCCGGGCCTGGCTGTGGGGCTTCTTCGTGCTGACCGTCCTGCTGTTCGGAGCCTCCGTAGTCGCGGCGCATGAGCGGCTGGTGCCGCTGGTCGTGGGTCTCTTGGGTGTCTGGGCGATGGGCTGGCATATCGTGGGCCAGATGCTGCGGCTGGACCTGGACGATCCGGCATCCTGCCTGGCGGCGTTCCGGGCCAACCGCAACGCGGGGCTGATCCCTGTGCCGTTTCTTGCCGTCGCCGGATGGCTTGGTTGAACCCGAGGCCCCAAACCCCTAGGAAGCCATGGGCGCCCCTAGCGCGCCTGAGTCGCCCCTGCCGGTTTAAGTGCTGCCCCTGATCCGCAAACTTTCGTCGACCACCCTCGCGCTGCTGGCCTTCGTGCTGGCGGCGATCCTTATGGTCTCGGTCGCCTGGGGCACGGCCCTGGTGATCGAATCGCGCACCCAGCGCGCGGTCGAGGCCCGGCTGGCCGAGCAGAAGATTGACTGGATCAGCGTCCGCACCGACGGCTTGCAGGTGCATCTGACTGGCACCGCCCCGAACGAGGCGGCGCGGTTCCGCGCGGTGAACCTGGTCGGCGCGATGATCGACAGCTCGCGCATCCGCGACGGGCTGGACGTGACCCCGGCCTCGGCCATCGAGGCGCCGGATTTCTCGGTCCAGATGCTGCGGACGGAAGATGGCGTGCAGCTGATCGGCCTGATGCCGCTGAACCCGGCCGAAGGCGCCCTGTCCGAGGCCGATCTGGCCGAAGCGGCAGCGGCGCTGACCCCGGGCATCGAGCCAACGAACATCCTGGAAACCGCCGATTACCCCCCGCCGGACACCTGGGGCGCGGCGCTGAATTTCGGGCTGAAGGCGCTGCAACGGCTGCCACGGTCCAAGGTCTCGGTCGCGGCCGATCTGGTGGAGGTCACGGCGATTGCCGACAGCGCGGCGCAGAAGGCGCAGTTCGAGCGCGAGTTGAAAGCCCAGACGCCCGAGGGCGTGCGGCTGGTCCTGGACATCTCGGCGCCCCGGCCGGTGATCACGCCCTTTACCCTGCGCTTTGTCGTCGATGCCGAGGGTGCGCGGTTCGACAGCTGCTCGGCCGATACCGACCGGGCGCGGCGCCAGATCCTGGCGGCGGCGGCGACGGCGGGGGTGACGGGGCGACCCGCCTGCACCATCGGCCTTGGCACGCCCACGCCGCGCTGGTCCGAGGCGGTGGTCAAGGCCATCGCGGCGGTGGCGGAGCTGGGCTCGGGCTCGGTCACCTTCTCGGACGGGGATGTGACGCTCTTGGCGGGCAGCGACGTCAGCCAGGCCACCTTCGACAAGGTGGTGGGGGAGCTGGAGACCGGGCTGCCGGACGCCTTTTCCCTGACCTCGACGCTGGAGAAGAAGGAAAGCGCCACGCAAGGGCCGGCCGAGTTCACCGCGACCCTGGCCGAGGATGGCAAGGTCACGCTGCGCGGACGGCTGACCGACGAGATGCAGCGCCAGGCGGTGGACGCCTTTGCCCGCGCGGCCTTTGAAGGGGCCGAGGTGGTGACGGCAACCCGGGTGGACGAGACGCTGCCGGACGGCTGGCCGATCCGGGTGCTGGCGGGGCTGGAGGCGCTTTCGCTGGTCGAGAACGGCTCGCTTCTGGTGCGGGCGGATCTGGTCGAGGTGACGGGGGTCACCGGATCGACCGAGACGCGGGGCAAGATCACGCAGATTCTGTCGGGCAAGCTGGGCCAGGGCCAGACCTTCCGGGTCAATGTCCGCTATGACGAGGCGCTGGACCCGATCGCCAGCCTGCCCACGCCCGAGGAATGTGCGGCGGATGTGAACGCGGTGATCGCGCGGACGAAGATCACCTTCACCCCGGCCTCGGCCGAGATCGCGACCCCGGCCCGGCCCGTGCTGGACGAACTGGCGGGCATCCTGACCGCCTGCCCCCCGATGCAGATGGAGATCGGCGGCCATACCGACAGCCAGGGCTCGGAAGGCGGGAACCAGGCGTTGAGCCAGGCTCGGGCCGAGTCGGTGCTGCTGGCCCTGCAGGGGCGGCGGGTGGATATCACCGGGATGACGGCGGTGGGCTACGGCGAATCGACCCCGATCGCCGACAACGAGACCGAAGAAGGCCGCGAGGCGAACCGGCGGATCGAATTCGTGCTGAAGGGAGTTCCGGCGGCGACGGCGGAAGCGGTCGATGCAGCGGCGCCCGAGGCTGGGGCGGCACAGGACCCCGAGGCCGGGACCCCTGCCCCAGCAGAGGCTGCGGCCGAGGCGCAGACCGCGACCCCCGACGCAGCCACGGTGGACACCAGCCCCTCTGTTGCTCCGACCGAAAAGACGATACGACCCTTGCCACGGCCCGCCGACCTTGAGGCCGCGGAAGACCCATGAACCGCACCGAATACGTCATCGCCACCGCCATCATCCTGCTGGTCGCCTTTGCGATGGGCTGGTTCGCCCACTGGCTTCTGCACCGATTCACCCGGGTCAAGGGCGGCGACATGGCCGAGATGGACAAGCTGGCGCAGTCCCTGCACGAGGCCGAGGAGTTGCGCGACCAGGCGCTGGCCTACATGGAACAGCGCGAGGCCGAGCTGATGAACCACATCAGCCAGACCGAGGCCGAGCTGAAGGCCGCGATGGAGGGCTTGCGCGACGCCCGCCACGAGGCCGAGGAAATGCGCGCCTATATCGAGCGGATGCACGCCAACGGCTAGGGCCTTGTGCGGTGAGCGCGGGCTGGTTCATACTGCCCGCATTTCATCACGGAGAGCCCGATGCGCCTTGCCCTGACCGCGTTTGCCGTCCTGACCCTTGCCGCCCCGCTGTCGGCGGATGAGATCACGCCCCGGCTGGAAGCCGCGCTGGCGGCGCAGGCGGCGGGGGACCTGAGGACACTTTCGGCGGAACTGGCGGCGGCCAGTGCGGCGGTGGATGCCGAACGCAACCGGCGGCTCGAGGCGCTTTTGCCAGAGGCGCCCGAGGGCATGACGCGGACCGTCTCGGCCGATTATGCGGCGGGTCTGGCGATGATGGGCGGCGGCTCGGGCGCCGAGGCGAGCTACAGCGCCGAGGACGGCAGCTATGCCACCGTCATGCTGAACATCGACACGCCGATGATCGCCGGGCTGATGCCCGCGCTGCTGTCGCCCGAAATGGCCGCCTTCATGGGCCAGAAGGTCGAGTTGGGCGGGCTGACCTTCTTCGACCAGAGCGGCTCGATGACGGCCATCGTGGACCAGCGCCTGCTGGTCACGGTCAATGGCGGGGACCCCGAGACCATCCGCAAGGTGGCAGGACTGCTGGACGGCGCGGCGCTGGCGCGGTTCGACCAGCCCTGATCGGTCCAGATCGCGCCGGTTTTGATCAAAACCTGGCCGATCCCGAAGCGGAAAACTGGACAAGCGGCCCCCCGCATGGCAGGCCATTGGGCAACCAATCTGGAGGCCCACCCATGCTCGATTCCGTGACCGATCTCGCGTCGCTTCTGAAAGACCCCTCGCTGCTGGCGACCAAGGCTTACGTCGCCGGGGAATGGGTCGGGGCCGATGACGGCACGACTTTCCCTGTCACCAACCCCGCCCGGGGCGATGTGATCTGCGAGCTGCCGAACCTTGGCCGGGCCGAGACGGCGCGCGCGATCAAGGCGGCGCACAAGGCGCATCGCGAATGGGCCGCCCGCACGGCCAAGGAACGCGCCCAGGTGCTGCGCAAGTGGTTCGACCTTTGCATGGCGAACCAGGACGACCTGGCGACGATCCTGACCGCCGAGATGGGCAAGCCCCTGGCCGAGGCCAAGGGCGAGATCGCCTATGGCTCCAGCTATATCGAATTCTACGGGGAAGAGGCCAAGCGCACCTATGGCGACATCATCCCCGGCCACCAGCGCGACAAGCGCATCCATGTGCTGAAGCAGCCGATCGGCGTGGCCGCGTCCATCACGCCGTGGAACTTCCCGAATGCGATGATCGCGCGGAAGGTGGCCCCTGCCCTGGCGGCGGGCTGCGGCTTCGTCGCGCGTCCGGCGGCGGAGACTCCGCTGTCCGCGCTGGCGCTGGCGGTGCTGGCGGAACGCGCCGGGGTTCCGGCGGGCATCTTCTCGGTCATCACCTCGAAGCGATCGTCGGATATCGGGAAAGAGTTCTGCGAGAACCCGCTGATCCGCAAGCTGACCTTCACCGGGTCCACGGAAGTGGGTCGCATCCTGTTGAAGCAGGCGGCGGACCAGATCCTGAAATGCTCGATGGAACTCGGCGGCAACGCGCCCTTCATCGTCTTTGACGACGCCGACCTGGACGCGGCGGTGGAAGGCGCGATGATCTCGAAGTTCCGCAACAACGGCCAGACCTGCGTCTGCGCGAACCGGATCTATGTGCAGGCCGGCGTCTATGATGCCTTCGCCGAAAAGCTGGCGGCGGCGGTGAAGAAGCTGTCGATCGGCGATGGCCTGAAGGCGGGCGTCACCACCGGCCCGCTGATCAACGAAGCCGCGGTCGAGAAGGTCGAGGAGCATATCCAGGACGTCCTGGCCGGCGGCGGCAAGGTCGTCACCGGCGGCAAGCGGCATGAGCTGGGCGGCACCTTCTTCGAGCCGACCGTCGTGACCGGCGTCCAGCCCGACATGAAGGTCGCGCAGGAAGAGACCTTCGGCCCCCTCGCGCCCCTTTTCAAGTTCGAGACCGAGGAAGAGGTGATCGAGCTGGCCAACAACACGATCTTCGGCCTGGCCTCCTACTTCTACGCCCGCGACATCGGCCGCATCACCCGCGTGCAAGAGGCGCTGGAATACGGGATGGTCGGGGTGAACACCGGCCTCATCTCGAACGAGATGGCGCCCTTCGGCGGGGTCAAGCAGTCGGGCCTGGGCCGCGAGGGCAGCCGCCACGGGCTGGATGACTACATGGAACTGAAATACGTCTGCCTGTCGATCTGACCGGGCCGGACAGGATGCAAAGGGCGGTCTTCGGGCCGCCCTTTGTGCATTTGGGCAGTCCCCCTCCGCGGCCCGGGACTCTGGCAAGCGGGGCCGGGACGCACTAGCTTCCATGTCCGATCCCCGAAAGGAAGGACCATCCGATGTCGAACGACTATACCCCGCCGAAGGTCTGGAAATGGGAGCAGCCCTCGGGCGGCACTTTCGCCAGCATCAATCGCCCCATCGCGGGCGCGACGCATGACAAGGAGTTGCCGGTCGGCAAGCATCCCCTGCAGCTGTACTCGCTGGCGACGCCGAACGGGGTCAAGGTGACGATCCTGCTGGAAGAGCTGCTGGAGGCGGGCTTTGACGCGGAATACGACGCCTGGCTGATCGAGATTTCCAGGGGCGACCAGTTCGGCAGCGGTTTTGTCGAGGTGAACCCGAATTCGAAGATCCCCGCGCTGATGGATCATTCGGTCGACCCGCCGCAGCGGGTGTTCGAAAGCGCATCCATCATGCTGTATCTCGCCGAGAAGTTCGGCGGCGCCTTCATTCCGAAGGACCCGCGCCAGCGGACCGAGATGTTCTCGTGGCTCTTCTGGCAGATGGGCAGCGCGCCCTTCGTCGGCGGCGGCTTCGGGCATTTCTACGCCTATGCGCCGGTGAAGATCGAATATGCGATCAACCGCTATGCGATGGAGACGAAGCGGCAACTGGACGTGCTGGACCGGCACCTGGCGGAAAACGAATGGATGGCGGGGGAATATTCCCTGGCCGACATGGCGATCTATGCCTGGTACGGCAACATGGTGCTGGGCCGGGCCTATAACGCGGCCGAGTTCCTGGATGTGGACAGCTACAAGAACGTGCTTGCCTGGGCGAAGCGTATCGATGCGCGCCCGGCGGTGATCCGGGGGCGGATGGTCAACCGCTCGTGGGGCGAGGACTGGGAGAAGCTGCCCGAGCGTCACTCGGCGGCGGATTTCGACGCACTGCCCAAGGCGCCCTGAGACGGGGCCTTCGGTGGAAACCGGGGGACCGATTTCTTCGAAGAAATCGGGGCGGAGCCTTTGAAGGCTCCGTTCCGGACTTTTCGAAAAGTCCGGGGCGAGCGCAATGGCTCGCAGTCGCGCAAGCCTCTGATCCGAAAGGTGTTATCTGATAGCAGCGCAGCGTTCTTGCCTAGCGGGGCGGCGCTTTTGCCTAACGTGGACGAAAGACCCATACCTTCCGGCATCGACCCGGAGCTGCCCGGGTCTTTACGAAAGGACATGACATGCTGCTCTCTGTCACCAAGGCCCGGAACGCGTTGATCGCTGGCCTGGCTGCTGCATCCATCGCCATTCCCGCGGCCCCGGCTCTGGCCCTGAGCGAGAAGGACAAGGCCTTTGTCGCCGGTGTCGCCACCGCCGTGATCGTGGACGAGCTTCTGAAACAGGGCCGGATCGCCCGCGAATCGCGCCGTGCGCCGCGGGTCGTCTATGCCGATCCCGCGCCGGTCTATGTCGATCGGGCGCCGGTCCATGGCTCGACCTCGATCTATGCCACGCCGGCCGCCCGCGCCTTCCAGAGCTATTCGCTGAGCGAGCGCAAGGCGATCCAGCGCAACCTGCGCGCGTGGGGCTACTATCGGTCGTCCATCGACGGGAAGTTCGGCCCCGGCACCTACAACGCGATCACCGCCTATGCCCGCGACGAGGGCGTGTCGCTGCGCACCACCGCCAGCGCCTATGGCGTCTACGACGGCCTGCTCTACTGATCCCCTTTCCCCAGGTGATGGAAGACCTGAACAGGCCTGCGACCCCCGGACCGGCTTCCCCCCGGACCGGGGGTCTTTTCGTCCGGGGTAAGGATTTCCGCGCCCGGGCCAAGGATTGCGCCGGGGTGGACGTCACAGATAGCGTGATGCTGATGGACACGCCGGACGAGATGCTTGCCGCTGCTGCCGCCCAGGGGGACCGGGCGGCCTTTGCCACCCTGGTCGGGCGGCATTACGACCGTGTGCACGGCCTGGCCTGGCGGCTGACCGGATCGAAGGCCGAGGCCGAGGATCTGGCGCAGGACATCTGCGCCGCGCTGCCGGTCAAGCTGCGCAACTGGCGTGGCGAGGCGCGGTTCACCACCTGGCTGTACCGGGTGGTGGTGAACGCCGCCCACGACCTGCGCCGCCGTCAGGCCACCCGCTCCCGCGCGGCGGCGGGCTGGGGCGACTGGGAGATCGCGCGGCAGGACGAGATCGCCGCCCAGGCCGAGGCTGCCGACTGGCTGGCCCAGGCGATGACGCGGCTGTCGCCGGAGCTGCGCGACACCGTGGCACTGGTGCTGGGCGAAGAGATGACTCAAGCCGAAGCGGGGGTTGTGCTGGGCGTATCGGAAGGCACCATTGCCTGGCGGATGAGCGAAGTGAAGAAACGGCTGCGCGCCATGGCGAAGGAGGAGGCGAAATGACCGACGATCTCGACGCCCTTCGCCGTGGGCTGCAGTCCGCCCCCGCGCCCGAGGCCGATGCGAAGGCCCGCGCCATGGCGCTGGCGATGGAAAATTTTGACCGGCTCCAAGGATCGACCGATCCCGCCCGTTCCAGTGAGGACCGCCCGATGGGGGCGGGTTCCCTGAACGGAGTGCGTCGCATGATCGGCTATCTGACCTCTCGCCCTGCCCTTGCCCTGACCACCTCGGCCGCCGCGCTGCTGATCGGCGTGGCGGTGATCCTGCCGGTGACGGACCTGCACCTGCCCGGTCGCGGTGAGACCCCCGCAACCACGGCCAAGGCCCCGGAGGCCGAGGCGGTGCCCCCGGTGGCCGAGGCTCTGGCCCCGACCGAAGACGCCGCCGCAAGCGCGACCGCCGATCTTGCCGCCGATGCGACGGCCCCCGCCGATGCGCGGCAGCGGATGGCGCTGCCCGAGGGCGTCCCGCTGGCCCTCGAGCCACTGCCAGCCCCCCTGCCCGAACTGGCACGGCCGCAGCTTTCGGAGAATTCCGAGGCCTATGCCAAAGCCGATCCGAACCCGGTGAAGGTGACGGCGGAAGAGCCTGTCTCGACCTTTTCCATCGACGTGGACACGGCCTCCTGGGCGGTGATCCGGTCCTCGCTGAACCTGGGGGTGCTGCCCTCGCCAGAGCAGGTGCGGATCGAGGAGATGGTGAACTATTTCCCCTATGCCTATGCCGCGCCGACGCCCGAGACGGCCTTCTCGACCAGCATCGCGGTGATGCAGACGCCGTGGAACCCCGGCACGCGGCTGGTGACGATCGGCATCCAGGGCGCGCTTCCGGCGGTGGCGGACCGGCCGCCGCTGAATCTGGTGTTCCTGGTCGACACTTCGGGGTCGATGGAGGATCCGAACAAGCTGGGGCTCTTGAAGCAATCGCTGGCACTGATGCTGCCGGAACTGCGGCCCGAGGATCAGGTCGCCATCGTCGCCTATGCCGGATCGGCCGGCGAGGTGCTGCCTCCGACCCCGGCAGCGGACCGCGCGACGATCATGGCCGCGCTGGACCGGCTGGCGGCGGGCGGGTCCACCGCCGGGGCGGAGGGGCTGGAACTGGCCTATCAGATCGCCGAGACCATGAAGGCCGAAGGCGAGGTGAGCCGGATCCTGCTGGCCACCGACGGCGATTTCAACGTCGGGATCAGCGACCCCGAGGCGCTGACGGCCTATGTCGCGAGGAAGCGCGAGACGGGGACCTATCTGTCGGTCCTGGGCTTCGGGCGGGGCAACCTGGACGATGCGGTGATGCAGGCGCTGGCGCAGAACGGAAACGGCCAGGCGGCCTATATCGACACGCTGAGCGAGGCGCGGAAGGTGCTGGTCGACCAGCTGACCGGCTCGCTGTTCCCGATTGCCGATGACGTGAAGATACAGGTCGAATGGAACCCGGCCACGGTCGCGGAATACCGGCTGATCGGCTACGAGACCCGGGCGCTGCGGCGCGAGGACTTCAACAACGACCGGGTGGATGCGGGCGAGATCGGGGCCGGGACGCAGGTCACCGCGATCTACGAGGTGACCGCGCCGGGGTCCGAAGCCTTGCTGAACGACCCGCTGCGCTATGGCACGGCGGCGACCGGGCCGGCGGAGGGCGAGCTGGGCTTCCTGCGGCTGCGCTGGAAGGCGCCGGGGATCGAAAACTCGACCCTGATCGAGACACCGATCACCGGGGCGGAAGCGGCAAGCGAAGAGACGCGCTTTGCCGCCGCCATCGCTGGCTTTGGCCAGCTGCTGCAGGGCTCGGTCTATCTGGGCGACTGGGGCTGGGACGAGGCGATTGCGCTTGCGGTCGCGGCTCGGGGCGAGGACCCCTATGGCTATCGCAATGAGGCGGTCACGCTGATGCGGCTGGCGGCGAGCCTGGCGCGGCAATAGGGTTGGCTCCTCGCGCGGCTTCGCCTTCCTGTCGCGCGAGGAGTGACGAAGTCATCGACGAGCAGGCGCAGAAGAAAAAGCGGCGCGTCCCGGTCGGGGCGCGCCGCTGCCTTGCGGTCGGGAAGGATCAGTTGACCGTTTCGGCCTTGGCTTCCAGCACAGGAGTCGCCCCGTTCGCACGGGCGATCTCGATCCGGCGGGGCTTCATCGCCTCGGGTACTTCGCGGACGAGGTCGATATGCAGCATCCCGTTTTCATGCACTGCCCCCGCGACGCGGACATGGTCGGCCAGGGCGAAGCGGCGCTCGAAGGCGCGGGTCGCGATGCCGCGGTGCAGATAGCTGCGCTCGGCCTCATCGGCGGATTTGCGGGCCGAAACATGCAGGTTGGCGTCCCTGACTTCGACGCTCAGTTCCTCGGGCGCGAAGCCCGCGACGGCGATCGAGATGCGATAGGCATTCTCGGCGGTCTTTTCGATGTTGTAAGGGGGATAGGTCGGCTGCGCCACGTCATTGGACAGGACCCGGTCCATCAGGTCGGCGATCCGGTCGAAGCCGACGGTAGCCCGGTAAAGCGGCGCGAAATCGAGGTTACGCATTGTCATCCTCCTGGAAGCGATGTCATGGGGCCCACCCCGTCAGGGGGCTGGGCAAGGTTGTCCGGGCCCGTCATGGCACCCGGATGACTGTGAGGTAAGAAGCGCAAACCGGCCTTTCAAGACCCGCTCAGGGCCTGACGAAACGCGCGCCCGTATCACCTGAACCGCCGCCGACGGTGATGCGCTTGCCAAGGGGGCGCGCCTTCCCGACCGGGGCCTCGCTGGTCACGCGCCCGCCGCGCAGCGCCGCCTTCAGCGCGGCCACACGGGCCGGAAGTTCCATCCCGATGGCGATGGGCTGGCCGTCCATCGTGCTGCCGGAGGAGATGATCGACACGATCCGCGCCCGGTACTGCGTCCGGTCCAGCACCGGCGCGCCCGAGGATCCGGGGGCCACGTCGCAGTCGAAGGCGAGCAACGCTCCCTGCCGGTCAAGCGCATGGCAGACGGGTTGCCAGGACAGGGCTTCCTCGCGCCCCGCCGCGTAAGAGACCACGCTGACCTCATCGCCCTTGCCGGGGGCGGCGACGACAAAGGGCGAGATGACCGAGGTCGGGATCGGCTGCACCAGTTCCAAGAGGGCCACGTCCAGTTCCAGCATCTCCAGCGGCGCGCCGTCCAGCATCCGAAAGGCCGGGTCGACGACAGTGCGGGCCACCGGGGCCTCGACCAGGGCGACGCCGTCGGCCAGACCGGCGCGGAAGGTGATGGTCTGGGCGGGGATCGCGCTGCCGTCGTCGTTCAGGATGCAATGACCGGCGGTCAGAACCAGGTCGGGACCGATCAGCGCGCCAGTGCAGAAGCCGCCACCCGCGACATCGACGCGGCCCACGGGTTCAAAGCCGCGCAGGTCGTCGCGCGTGGTCAGGCGGTCAAGGCCGTTCTGCGCGGCGGCAGGCCAGGCCGCCACCACCGCCAGAAGCGCCAGCCCCCTCATGGCTTGATGAACTTCGCGCCCTCGCCCTGGCCGCCCGACAGCAGCCGGACCGTTCCGGCCCCGGCCCGGCTGCGGGCCTTGCTGGCCTCGAGCGCAGAGTGAAGCGCGTCCAGCGGTTCGGCCAGCGGCACGGCCAGCGCCACCTTGCGCCCGTCGACCTCGGCCTTGGCCGAGATGACCGAGACCACCCGTGCCACCCCGTCATGCACCGCAAAGACCGGCGCGCCGGAGGAGCCGAAATCGACGTTGCAGGACAGGATAAGCGTCTGGCGGCGGCCGGCCAGCACCTCGCAGAATTCCTGGATCGAGGGCGCCTCGGCCCGGTCCTGCGCGTAAGAGACGACACCGACCCGGTCCCCTTCGACCGGGGTTGCGCCGGTTTCGAACGGGGTCAGCGAAGGCAGGCGGATCGGCTGGTTCAGTTCCAGCAGCGCGAGATCGGCGGTCACCCGCTCCAGCTTGTCCTCGGCGACATAGCGGTAGTCGGGATGGGTCACGGCGCGGGCGACGCTGCGGTAGGCCACCGCGCGGCCATTGCGCCACCCGGCCTGGAACTGGATCTCCTCGGGCCGCATCTGGACGCCCGTCGCCTTGTCATACAGGCAATGCGCTGCGGTCAGCACCAGTTGCGGCGCGATCAGCGCCCCGGTGCAGAAGCCCCGGTCGCCCAGCATCAACTTGCCCACCGCGTCCCAGCCACGCGAATCGTCGGCCGTCTGCAGACTGACGATGGCGGCATCCTGCGCCTTGGCAGACCCCGCCAGGGCCAGCGACAGAGAGAGCAGCGCGGGAATCAGGTGACGCATCGAACCTCCCTCGGCAGAACGTGGACCTACCGGGGAAGTTAGGCGGTTTTTGGGCCCGCTGCGCAAGGCTCAAGCTCGGCCAGGGCGCGAGGTTTCGGCCCCCCTGTGGCCCAGTCGAGCAGTTCCACCGTATGGACCACCGGGACAGCGGTGCCCGAGCCGATCTGCATCATGCAGCCGATGTTCCCCGCCGCGATGACCTGCGGCGCCTTCGCCTCCAGCGTCTGCACCTTGCGGCGCTTCAACTGGGCGCTGATTTCGGGCTGGAGAAGATTGTAGGTCCCGGCGCTGCCGCAGCAGAGGTGGCTGTCGGCGGGCTCCACCACCTCGAACCCCGCGCGCTGCAGCAGATCCTTCGGCGCGGTCTTGATCTGCTGGCCGTGCTGCAGGCTGCAGGCGGCGTGGTAGGCCACGCGCAGGCCCTTGGGTGCGCCCTGCGGCAGGCCGATCCGGGTCAGCACCTCGCTGACATCCTTCGCCAGGCTGGCCACAGTCGCCGCGTCCTCGGCCAGGGCGTCGTTACGGAACATGTGGCCATAGTCCTTGACCGTGGTGCCGCAGCCCGAGGTGTTGATCACGATGGCATCCAGTCCCTCCGCCCGATGCTCGGCCATGAAGGCGCGGATCGTCGCGGCGGCGTGCGCGTGAGAGAGGTCCTCTTTCCCCATGTGATGCGTCAGCGCCCCGCAGCAGCCTTGCCCCTTGGCGATCACAACCTCGCATCCCAACCGGCGCAGAAGCCGGATCGTCGCGTCATTGATGTCGGTGTTCAGCGCCTTCTGTGCGCAGCCGGTCATCAGGGCGACACGCAGCTTGCGCTCGCCCTGCGCCGGGAAGACCTGAGGGTCGTCGTTGCGACTGACCGGAGGGATCGTCTTTGGCGCCATCTGCAGCATGGCCTGCACGCGGGCATCCGGGACCAGCCAGGCAAAGGGCCGACCGATCTTGGCCGCCAGCAACGCCAGGCGGAAGCGGCCGGGATAGGGGATGATCCGCGCCAGCACCGCCCGCAGCATCCGGTCCATGAAGGGCCGCCTGTAGGTCTTTTCCACATGCGCCCGGGCGTGATCGATCAGGTGCATGTAATGCACACCGGAAGGGCAGGTGGTCATGCAGGCGAGGCAGGACAGGCAGCGGTCAAGATGCTTGACCGTCTTGTCATCCGCCGGACGCCCGGCTTCCAGCATGTCCTTGATCAGATAGATCCGGCCCCTGGGCGAATCCAGCTCATCGCCAAGCACCTGATAAGTCGGGCAGGTCGCCGTGCAGAAGCCGCAATGCACGCAAGAGCGCAGGATCTGGTTCGCGCGCTGGATGCCGGGGTCGGCAAGCTGCTCGGCGGTGAAATTCGTCTGCATCAGCCCATCATCCCCGGATTGAGTATCCCGCGCGGGTCGAACTTCGCCCGGATCCCCGCCGACAAGGCCACCACCTCGGCCGCCTCGGGGGGAAAGACCGGACCGCCCTCCCCCTTGATCAGCGTGGCATGGCCCCGCCCGGCGACAGCTGCCGCGACCTCGGCCCCACGACCATGCTCCAGACGCAGCCAGACCAGCCCGCCGCCCCAGTCCCAAAGCGCCTCGCCTTCCAGCTGGGTCACGAGTTCGGCCGCCGCCGTGGGTAGCGTGGCGATCCGCCAGACATCGCCCGGCTTGCCCTGCAGGGGCACCACATCCCGCACCTCGCGCCAAAGCACGGCCGAGGCATCGCCCTCGACCACGATCACGTCCGCGCCCAACCGCGCGCGCAATTGCCCGACACGATAGGCGACCGAACCCGTCATCCCCTCGACCCGGACCAGGCTCCGCCCCGAGTGCCGCGCCGCGCCCGAGACATCGAAGGGCGAGCCCAGCGCCGCCCGCAGCGCCGCAAGTCCCGCCGTATCGTCCAGTCCCTCGACGACCAGGGTCGCCTCGGCGTCGGGCAGCGCCTGGACCTTGAAGCTGACCTCGCTCAACACCCCCAGCACGCCCCGGCTTCCCGCCAGCAGCTTCACCAGGTCATAGCCGGTGACGTTCTTCATCACCCGCCCGCCGTTCTTGACCACTGTCCCGGAGCCATCGACAAACCGCACCCCCAGGCAGGCATCCCGGCAGGCCCCCACCTGCACCCGCCGCGGGCCCGAAGCATTGGCGGCCACCACCCCCCCGATGGTCGACACCCCCTCGCGGCCCAGCAGGCCGCGCAGATCCGGCACTTCGAAGGCCAGCCGCTGGCGTTCTGCGGCCAGCACCCGCTCCACCTCGGCCAGGGACGTCCCCGCCCGCACCACCAGCGTCAGGGCGCCCGGCTCGTAAAGCTCTACCCCCGCAAGGCCCGAGGTCTCCAGCACCTCGCCCACCGCATGCCCGATGGTCCGAGTGCCGCCGCCCCGCACCAGAAGCGGCCCCCGGGCCCCCGCCACGGCTTCCGCCAGTTCCGCTTCAGTCAAAGGCCGCATCGACCCGCCTTTCATCTTTGCACAAATATCCTGCGGGGGTCCGGGGGTGCAAAACCCCCGGGGCGTCAACCAGCGCGCCGCCCGGCACTTGTCTCCAGGGGAAACACCTTCGCCGGGTTCAGAAGCCACTTCGGATCGAACACATCCTTCACCCGCATCTGCGCCTCCATGTCGGCCGCGGCAAACTGTACCGCCATCAGGTCGCGCTTCTCGATCCCCACGCCATGCTCGCCGGTGAGGCAGCCGCCGACCTCGACGCAGAGCTTCAGGATCTCGGCCCCGAAGGCCTCGCATTTCTCCAGATCGCCCGGCTTGTTGGCGTTGAACAGGATCAGCGGGTGCATGTTGCCGTCGCCCGCGTGGAAGACGTTGCCGACGTCCAGCCCGAACTCGCGGCTCATCTCGCCGATGCGCTTCAGCACGAAGGGCAGCGAGGACACCGGAATCGTCCCGTCCAGACACATGTAATCGTTGATCTGCCCCATCGCCCCGAAGGCCGATTTCCGTCCCAGCCAGATGCGCTTGGCCTGATCCTCATCCGCCGCCTCGCGGAACTCCACCGGATCATGCGCCAGGGCGATCTGACGGATGCGGGCCAGTTGCTCGGTGATCTCGGCCTCAGACCCCTCGACCTCGATGATCAAGAGCGCCTCGCAGTCCGGGTAGCCGGCCTTTGCAAAAGCCTCGGTCGCGCGGATGCAGGGGCGGTCCATGAACTCGATGGCGACAGGCAGGATTCCCGCCTTGATGATGTCGCTGACGCAGGCCCCCGCCACTTCGTTGCTGTTGAACCCCACCAGCACCGGCCGCGCGCCCTCGGGCTTGGGCAGGATGCGCAGCCAGGCCTCGGTCACCACCCCAAGCTGCCCCTCCGAGCCACAGACGACGCCCAACAGGTCCAACCCCGCAGGCTCGCCCCAGGGTCCGCCGAGGGTAACCACCGTGCCGTCCATCCTGACCAGCGTGACGCCCAGCAGGTTGTTCGTCGTCACCCCGTATTTCAGGCAATGCGCCCCGCCCGAGTTCATCGCGATATTCCCGGCAATCGCACAGGCGAGCTGGCTGGAGGGGTCGGGCGCATAGAAGAACCCCTCGGCCTCGACCGCGCCACTCACGCTCAGGTTCGTTCGCCCCGACTGTACCCGGATGAAGCGGTTCTCGTAATCCGTCTCAAGCACCGCGTTCATCCGCGCGACACCCAGGATCACCGAATCCGCCGTGGGCATCGCGCCCCCGGCCAGGCTGGTCCCCGATCCGCGCGGCACCACCGGCACGCCCTCCTCCCAGCAAATGCGCAGCGCAGCCGCGACTTCCCCGGTCGTGCGCGGCAAAAGGGCGGCGAGTGGCGGGCAGCGATAGGCGGTCAGCGCGTCACATTCGTAGACCCGCAGCTCCTCGGGCGCGTCGATCACCGCGTCGTCAGGCAAAGCCGCGCGCAGCCGGGCCACGATGCGGGCCTTGCGGGCAAGGACGCCCTGATCCGGGTCTGGCATCTGCATCGGGGAACCTCTCGCTCATATTGGTAAGATAATATAACCAGTTACTCAGATCACAAGGAGAATTCGCCCCCGCTTCCCGAATCCCGCGCCGCCGCCTAGGCTTTGCCCATGCTACCCATCGTCCCCCTGACCCCGCTTGACGCTGCCGTGCTTGTCTATCTGCTGCTGGCCTGGCTTCTGGCCAGCCGCTTGATCGAGCATCCACCGGCCCGCCTGCCCTCGGTCTCGCTGATCATGCAGGATTACCGGCGCGACTGGATGCGGACCTTCGTCACGCGCCAGCCCCGGATTTTCGACGCGACCCTGATCGACAGCCTGCGGCAGGGGACCGCCTTTTTCGCCAGCGCCTGCATGATCGCCATCGGAGGCGGCGTGGCGCTGATCGGCAATGCCGCGACGGTGCAGCGCCTGGCCGAGGAGTTGCCGATCGGCGCGGGCCCGGACGTCGCGCTGAAGATGCTGCCGGTGATCGGCTTCCTGGCCAACGCCCTGTTGAAATTCATCTGGGCACACCGGCTGTTCGGCTATTGCTCGATCCTGATGGCCGCCGTCCCGAACGAGGCCACCGACCCCCTCGCCTTCCACCGCGCGGGCCAGGCGGCCGAGATCAACATCACCGCGGCGAAAAGTTTCAACCGAGGTCTGCGGTCGATCTACTTTGCGCTGGCATCCCTCGTCTGGCTTCTGGGGCCCTGGGGCCTTGTCGCGGGGGTGACGCTGGCGACCGCGGTCCTGCTGCGCCGCGAATTCGCCAGCCAGTCACGCCGCGTCATCCTGATGCGAGAGCCATAGCGCCACCTTCCCCGCCACTGCCTCGCCGGACAGCCGCGCCCCGCCTGCCGTCTGTTTGAGACCCCCGGCCAAAGCCTCGCCCGCGAACCAGATCCGCTCGCCCACCGGGCGCGACAGGACCTCGCGCGCATGGGCCTTGCCGGGGCGGGCGGCGGCATAGGCGCCGCGGACGTAGCGTTCGGCCGACCAGTTCGTCATCATCCCCGCCGTCACCGCGCGGCGAACGTCCGATCCAAAGATCTCCACCAGCCGGTCGGTGACGAAATCCACCGCCGCGGCGCGGCCCGCGGCCTCCATCTCCCAGGCGAAGTCGCCGCCGACAAAGCCGACCATCAGGTCCAGGTCGAAGGGGAAGGCGAGGAAGTAGAGATCGTGCCGGGCATGGCGCTCCAACAGGACATCGTCAAAGGGCTCCAGCCCCAGCCGCGTGCCCTCGATCTTCACGGGGACCTTGGTCAGCAGCCCCATCGGCAGGTCGAAGATCGCCTCCAGATGCCCGTCGGGCAGGTCGGGGGTGAAGGCGATCTCCTCAAAGGCCAGGACCCCGGTCGAGACGGTGACGATCACCGCCCGCGCCCGGATCGTGCCGCGGTCGGTCTGGACCTCGACCCCCGGCCCGTCCCAGCGGATGCGGCGGACGGGGGTGGAGAGGCTGACCGGCACCTCTGCCCCCCAGCGGTGGATCAGAGCGCCGAAGCCTTCCTTCGTGAAATAGTTCGGGTCCAGCTCTGCCGCGCTGCGGAAATCGGTGACGCTGATCTCGTCATCATCCGCGCCATAGTCCATCGGCCCGGAAAAGGTCGCGCTGGCGCGCAGCCCGTGACAGGCCTCGACCAGGGTGGACAGCCGGTCGCTCTCTCCCTTGTGTCGCTCGATGCAGGCGGCAAGCTCGGCCGCCGCCCGGACCTCGGCCGCCATCTCGGCCGGACTGGCCTTGCGCTTGCCGAACCAGAGGTGATCCAGCGCCATGTCGTGATGCTGCAGGGTCCAGCCCGCCGCCACCGCCTCGGGGAAAAACGGGTTGCGGTCGGCGGCATGGATCCAGGCGCAGCCGATGTCGAAAGGCACGCCGAAATCCGCGCTTGTCGTCCAGGCCCGGCCGCCGATCCGGTCCATCGCCTCCAGCACCTGGACCGTCACGCCCTGCGCCAGAAGCCGCTTCGCCGCCGCCAACCCGGCGCAACCCGCGCCGACGACCACCACGTCAACATCCGACATGATCCAATCTCCCGCATTTCAAATGCGTGCAGCATGCAGGCCCCAGCGATTCGCGCCAAGCGCAGGCCTTCTGCGCCGACCCTGGCCTTTCATACTGGTGAAAATATCCCACGGGTTCAGCCTTGGTTGCGCCATTGGTTCAAGAAACCAAGGCTGTGGGGGGTGTGAAACCCCCGGTCCGACGCCTGCCGCAGGCCCGGACCTCAGGCCTTCGCGCCCTTCCGCCCCTCGACCAGCCAGGCCAGCACGGCAAGGCCCGCCGCCAGCAAAAGCCAGGCCCAGGGTGGCAGCAGGGCGACGACGTTCACATCGGTGGTCACATAGGCCTCGCGCGGGGTGATGCCGATCCAGCCGCGACCGATGGCGGGGCGGCCTTCGGCCACGGCGCGGATGTCCGGAAGACCGTCCTCGATCCGCGTCACACCGCCCTGCGTCGCCTCGGCCAGGGGCGCAAGGTCGACGCCCGAGGCGATGGTCTCGACAAACTCGCGCGGCGCGGCGGGGCCGACGGCGATGACGCGGACCAGATCGCCCTGCTCCAGCCGGTAAAGGCCAAGCATGGGGGCCTGCCAGACGGTCTCGTACTTGCCAGGGC
Source organism: Alphaproteobacteria bacterium (assembly GCA_046569765.1). Taxonomy (GTDB): domain Bacteria; phylum Pseudomonadota; class Alphaproteobacteria; order Rhodobacterales; family Rhodobacteraceae; genus Tabrizicola. The sequence continues at coordinate 24,818 of JBKHWC010000032.1, forward strand.
TGGCCTGCGGCATTTCAAGCACGGTTTGCGCGCCGTCCGGTCCGGTGATCGTCACCGGCCCCGGCGGTTCCTCCAGCATGGAGCGGCGGGTGATCGTCATCGCCTCGCCCTGCACCGTCGCCGTCAGGGTCTCTTCCTCAAGCTCCGGTTCCTTCAGCATCCAGTGCGCCAGCCGTCGCAAGAGTTCCAGCTGCGGCCCGCCCCCCTCATACCCCCGGCCCCAAAGCCAGGCATGGTCCGAGGCCAGCACCGCCACCCGGCCCTGATCGACCCGGTTCAGCACCAGAAGCGGCAGGTCGCGCGGGCCGGTCATCAGGATCTGGCCGTCCAGATATTCCACCTCGATCGCGCGGAACCAGCGGCCCCAGCCACCCTCGGGCGCCTCGTCCTCCAGCCCCTCGGTCACCGGGTGGCGGCGGCCAAGGTCGGTCAGCGCGGGGCGGAAGCCCTCTTCCACCACCTGCGCCGTGGGCGCGACCGGCAGGATCTGCGCCAGGGGCGAGCGGTAGAGGCTGTCCACCGCGCCATATTCCGGCCCGGCCGCGACCAGCACCGTGCCGCCGCCCCGGACATAGTTCACCACGTTCTCGATATAGGACATCGGCAGGATGCCCCGCATCCGGTAGCGGTCGAAGATGATGAGGTCGAATTCCTCGATCTTCTCGATGAACAACTCGCGCGTCGGGAAGGCGATGAGGGAAAGTTCATCCACCGGCACCCCGTCCTGCTTTTCCGGCGGGCGCAGGATGGTGAAGTGCACCAGGTCCACGCTGGCATCCGATTTCAGAAGGTTGCGCCAGACCCGTTCGCCCGCGTGCGGCTCGCCACTGACCAGCAGCACCCGCAGCCGGTCGCGCACGCCGTTCACCTGGATCGCGGTGGCGTTGTTGCGGTCGGTCAGCTCGCCCTCGACCGGGGCCACGCTGAATTGCAGCACGTTCGCCCCGCCATGCGGCAGGGTCACCGGCAGTTCCAGGTCGGTGTTCAGGGGCACGGTGTAGGTCGCCGATTCCTCGGCATCGACGGTGATCGTCAGTGCAACTTCGGTCCCCGCGCCAGGGGGCGGGGCGCCGATATCCTCGATCCGCAGGTCCAGGACGAACTCCTCGCCGATGATGGCGAAGGCGGGGGCGTTCCTGACGACCAGGCGGCGGTCCCAGTCGGCCTCGCGGCCGGTCAGCAGCACTTGCAGCGGCGCGGGCAGGCTGGGGACCAGCCCCAGGTCATGCGTGCGCCCGTCAGTGATCAGGATCGCGCCGGCCACCCGGGCGCGCGGTTCCTCCGCCAGCGCCTCGGCCAGGGCGGTGAGCGCCAGCGTTCCGGCGTCCTCTTCCCCGTCGCCCAGCCGGTGGACGCGCAGCTCGGTATTGGGCAGCGCCGCGACCTCGGCCTCGACCGCTGCCACCGCCGCTGCGGTCTGCGCCTGCCGGTCGCCCAGGGCCTGGCTTGCGCTTTCGTCGACCACCAGCACCACGATGTCCGACAGCCCGGCGCGGTCCTCTTCCTGCAGGGCGGGGTTGACCAGCGCGGCCAGCAGCGCGGCAAGGCCCAGCGCCCGGATCCACCAGCCGGAAAGGCCACGCCACAAGGCCAGCGCGACCAGCGCGACCGCGACCACGGCCAAGGCCCCGATCACCCACCAGCCGACCAGCGGTGCATAGACCAGCGAGGTGCTCATTGCCCCAGCCTTTCCAGCAAAGCGGGCACATGCACCTGGTCGGATTTGTAGTTGCCGGTCAGCACATGCATGATCAGGTTGATCCCGAAGCGATAGGCGATCTCGCGCTGCTGTTCCCCGGCGAAGCCGCGCCCCACGGGCAGCAGCGGCACGCCGATGTCATCCACCGCCCAGGCCCCAGCCCAGTCATTGCCGCCGATGACGACAGGGGTCACCCCGTCGTTCAGGTTGCGGAAGGGCATCCCCTCGGGCGCCTCATCCTCGGCCAGAGGCGCCGCCTCGACCCAGATCGGGCCGCGCGGGTGGCGGCCGGGGAAGTCCTGGAGAAGGTAGAACGTCCGGGTCAGCACATGGTCGGGCGGCATCTGCTCCAGCGGGGGCACGTCCAGCCCGGCGGCGATGCGTTGCAGGGCCTGACCTTCCGGCGTCGCGCCGCCAAAGCCCGCCACATCCGCATCGCGCGTGTCGAACAGGATCATCCCGCCGGTCCGCAGATACTGGTTCAGCTTCTCATAGGCCTCGGCCGAGGGGGTGGGCTGGTCCGCCGTCACCGGCCAGTAGAGGAAGGGGAAGAAGGCCAGCTCGTCCCGCTCGATATCCACGCCGATCGGCAGTTGCGGCTCGACCGAGGTGCGCTGCCAGAGCTTGTCGCCCAGGCCCAGAAGGCCCGCCGCCGCGACCTCGTCGACCTGGGGGTTGCCGGTCAGGACATGGGCCAGGACCACCGCCGTCGTCGCCTCCAGCGCCAGCGCGTCGTCGGGCAGCGCCTCCTGCGCCCGCGCGCCCTGCGGCTGCGCCGCGACCAGCGCCACGGCCAGCACCGCCACCCCGCGCCGCAGACCGGACAGCCGCCCCGCGACCCACAGCGCCGCCAGCACGTCCAGAAGCAGCAGGCCCAGCGCCGCCGTCAGGAACGCGCCTTTCAGCGCCTGCGCCTCGCGGCCCTCCAGCCCCTCGACCGGAACCGAGGGCGGCCAGGCGGCGGGCAGAAGCGTCGTCTCCGGCCCCATCACGTTCAGCGCCACGCGCCGTTCCTCTCCGGCATAAAGGCCGGGCGGCAGGGCTTGCGTCGGACCGGCAGCGATGGCTGCGGCCAGAGTCTCGCCCTCGACCCCGCCCATCTCGCCCGCGTCCTGGGTCTGGCCATAGGCGTCCAGCAGCATCTCGGGCACCCAGGTCTGCCCGGCCAGATCCGCCGCCCCCGGCAGCGCCGGGCGAGTAGAGACGGCGAGCCGTTCCAGCATCTGCACGAAGAGGCCCGAAAGGGGCAGCGAGGACCATTCGGCGTTCGCCGTCACATGCACCAGCACCACCTGCCCGTCGCCCAGGCCCTTGCGGGTGACCAGCGGCGTGCCATCGTCCAGCGCGGCGATGGTGCGTTCGGCCAGCTGCGGGTCGGGCTGGGCCAGCACCTGCGCCCGCACCACCACGTCAGACGGGGCGACCAGCCCATAGAAGGGCGAGCCCTCGGCAAAGGGCGCCAGCGCCTTCGGCTCGCCCCAGCTCATCGCGCCGCCCACCGTGCGGCCACCTTCGCGCAGGCGGACGGGCAGCAGCGCGTCCTCCTCGAACCGGCTTACATCGCTGGCGGCCAGACGCGGACCCGCGAAGCGCAACAGAAGCCCGCCCTCCTCGACCCATTCGATCAGCGCGTCGGATTCGGTCTGAGTCAGCCGCGCCACATCGGCCAGGATCACCACATCGGGATTGGCCAGGATCACGTCGGACAGACTGCCCTCGATCAGTTCCGCAACCGGCTCCAGCGCCTGGCGCAGGTAGTGCAAGGGCGACAGAAGCTGCAGCCCCTCCTGATCCGGCCCCGCCCCGATCAGCGCGATCTTGCGCCGTTTCAGGCTGTCATCGGCCAGGCTGACCGCCCCGGCAGTGCGCGCGGCCTCCATCTCGAAGCGGGTGATCCGGTTACGCAGTTCCGGCGGCAGGTCCAGTTCGGCCTCGGCCCGCGCCTCGCCAGCCGGGAAGGACAGGGTCACGCGGGCAAGCTCGCGCTCGATCCCCGCAGGGTCCGGGCCGCGCGCGATAACCTCGACCTCGACCGAATCGGCGACCGGCATCCGGCTGGCGGCCACGACGACCGCGCCCTCCTCGAACCGGGCGGGATGCAGCGCCAGAACCGGGCGGGGGCTTTCGATGACCCGGACCGTGCCCCGGTCCTGCAAGGCCCCCAGCAGCAGGTCGCGCCCCGGATGGTCCAGCCCGTCCGACAGCCAGACGGTTTCAAACCGCCCCTCGGGCAGCGCCCCGGCCCAATCGGCCAGCGCCGGAGCCCATGCCTGCGGCTGCAGCCCGGCGACCCGGCCAGCCCAGGCCTCGGCGGTCTGAAACTCCACCGCATCCGGCGCATCGGTCAGCCGGACCAGCGCGACGGGGCGCCCTTCGGCTCCGGCTTCGGCGACCAGCGCCTCGGCCCGCTCCACCCGGCGCGGCCAGTCGCGGGCATCGGCCCAGGAGCCATCGACCACCACCAGCAGCGGACCCGAGCCCGCGGCGCGCACGTCCGGGTTCAGGATCGGACCGGCAAAGGCGATGATCGCCGCCGCCACCGCCAGCATCCGCAGCAGCAAAAGCCACCACGGCGTCTTGTCCGTCTCGGCCTCGTCATCCTTCAGGCCCAGCAGCAGGGCCACGCCGGGGAACCGCCGTCGGGTCGGCGCGGGCGGCACGGCGCGGAGGAGGAACCACAGTATCGGCAGGGCGACCAGCGCCAGCAAAAGCCAGGGGACCGCGAAACCGAGGGGGCCAAGCGTGACCATCTACCGCCCCCCCTGCAGGGCCGCATAGGCCCACAGCAGCGCCGATTGCGCGGGGTGGCCGGTGTGATGCGTGGTGAAATGCCAGCCGACCGCGCGGGCCAGCCCGGCCAGCCGATCCTTGCGCTCCGCCAGCCGCGCCAGGTAGCGGGCGCGCAACTCTCCGGCCTGCTGCGTCTCGTGCCGCAGGCTACCGCCCATCGATTCAAAGATCGTGCGGCCGTCGAAGGGGAACTCTTCCTCGGCCGGGTCCAGGATCTGGATCAGTGCGCCCTTCACCCCCCGATCCGCCGCGCGCGAGAGCCCCGCCTCGACCATCGCAAGGTCGCCCAGGAAATCCGACAGGAACACCGCGCGGCCGTGGCTGACCATGCCCTCGGTCTCGGGCGCGCCGTATTCGGCCTCGGTCTCCTCGCCCGACAACCGGGCCGCCAGCCGCAAAAGCTGCGTCCGCCCCGCGCGGGGATGGGCCAGCCCGGCCAGCCCCACCCGTTCGCCGCCGCGCAGAAGCAGGACCGCCAGCGCCAGGGCCAGCAGTTTGGCCCGGTCCGCCTTGGGCGCGCGGGATTTGTCGCCGGTGAACTGCATCGACTTCGACGGGTCGACCCAGATCGTCACCGATTGTGCCGCCTGCCATTCGCGTTCGCGCACGAAATGCGCGTCGCTGCGGGCGCTGCGCCTCCAGTCGATCATCCGGGCGGAGTCGCCCTGATGCGCCGGACGGTATTGCCAGAATTCATCCCCCAGACCGGCGCGCCTGCGGCCATGCTCGCCCAGCATGACGGTCGCGGCCAGCATCTCGGCCTCGGCCAGAAGCGGGGGCAGCGTCTGCCCCAGCGCCTCGGCGCGGGCGCGCAGATCGGGGGCTGCGCTCACGCTGCCGCCTCAAGCCCCAGCGTGCGCTGGGTGACCCGAGAGATGATGCCCGCCAGCGTCTCGCCCCGGGCGCGGGCGGCGAAGCTCAGCGCCATCCGGTGGACCAGCACCGCCTGCGCCAGGTCCGCCACATCGCCGACCGAGGGCGCAAGCCGCCCGTCCAGCAGCGCCCGGGCCCGCACCGTCAGCATCAACGCCTGCGCGGCGCGGGGTCCGGGACCCCAGGACAGCGAGTCGGCCAGATCGCGCCCCTCAGGCTCCCCGGGGCGGCAGGCGCGGACGAGGTCAAGGATCGCCTCGACCACCTGCTCGCCCACCGGCATCCGGCGGATGACGCCCTGCGCCTTGATCAGCTCCTCGGCGGTAAACACCTGATGCGCCTCGGCCTCTTCGGCCCCGGTGGTGGCGATCAGGATGTCACGCTCGGTCTGGCGGGTCGGGTATTCGACGTCGACCTGCACGAGGAAACGGTCAAGCTGCGCCTCGGGCAGGGGATAGGTCCCCTCCTGCTCGATCGGGTTCTGGGTGGCCAGGACGTGGAAGGGCTTGCCCAAGGGCCGATGCTGGCCGGCGATGGTGACCTCTTTCTCCTGCATGGCCTGCAGCAGCGCGGACTGGGTGCGGGGCGAAGCGCGGTTGATCTCGTCGGCCATGAGAAGCTGGCAGAAGATCGGACCTTCGACGAAACGGAAGGCCCGGCCGCCATCCGCCGCGGTCTCCAGCACCTCCGACCCCAGGATATCGGCGGGCATCAGGTCGGGCGTGAACTGGATCCGGTTGGCCTTCAGGCCCATCACCGTGCCCAGAGTGTCGACCAGCCGCGTCTTCCCAAGCCCCGGCAGGCCGACCAGCAGCGCATGGCCGCCGCACAACATGCTGGCAAGGACCAGGTCCACCACCCGCTCCTGCCCGATGAACCGGCGGTTGATCGAGGCCTTGGCCTGCCCCAGCGTCGCGCCCAGCGCCTCGATTTCCGCCACAAGCGCCTTGGTGTCGGCCATGCCTTTTCCTCCCTGCAAGGGTGATACCCGGTCAGTAAAGCGAACTATCCTGCACGGCACAAATGGCAAAAGGCGACTTGACACAAATGATCGTGAGACGGCCGTAACCGTGACCAAAAGCCTTCGAAGGCTTTTACAAATCTTTTTCGAAAAGATTTGCGCCCTGCCGCGACGGAACCGCCCGCTCCACAGCCCGTTGCACCTGCGGGAAGCCCCGCTAGACTGCGCCCATGACGAAGCCAAGTGCCGACACACTCGCCGCAGCCGCCAAGGCTGCCGGGCAGAAGGGCCCGCCCCCGGTCCATCTGTGGAACCCGCCCTTCTGCGGTGACATCGACATGCGCATCGCCCGCGACGGAACCTGGTTCTACCTGGGCACCCCGATCGGCCGCGCGCCGCTGGTCAAGCTCTTCTCCTCGATCCTGAAGCGCGAGGGCGACAGCTATTTCCTTGTCACTCCGGTCGAGAAAGTGAGGATCACCGTCGACGACGCGCCCCTCCATGCGATCGACTTCGAGGGGACGGGCGAGGGCCGCGCGCAGGTGCTGACCTTCACCACGAAGACCGAGGACACGGCCGTGCTTGGCCCGGACCACCCGCTTCGGGTGGAGCGGGACCCGGCGACGGGCGAGCCCTCTCCCTATATCCTGATCCGCAGCAATCTCTGGGCGCTGATCGACCGGAAATCCTTCTACAGGCTGATCGATCTGGGTTGCCATGAGGACCACGACGGGCATAAGTGGTTCGGGCTTTGGTCCTCGGGGCAGTTCTTCCCGGTCATCCCTTCGTCGGAATTGCCCTGAACAGACATGCCCCGCTTCGCCGCCAACCTGACCTACCTCTTCACCGAAGTGGCGATGCTCGAGCGCCCGGACTGGGCCGCCCGCTGCGGCTTTGACGGGGTCGAGGTGCTGTTCCCCTATGACCAGCCGATGGCGGAATGGGAGCGCGCGCTGAACGGCCTGCCGCTGGCGCTGATCAACACGCCGCCGGGCGATTGGGCCAGCGGCGACCGGGGCTTTGCCGCGGTGCCGGGGATGGAGCTGCGCTTCCGCGACAGCTTTCTGCGGGCGGCCGAATATGCCTCACGCCTGAACGCGGGGCGGGTGCATGTGATGGCGGGCGTCGCCAAGGGGCCGCAGGCGGAACAGTGCTACATGGAGAACCTCTCCTGGGCGCTGGCCGAGGCGCCCGACCTGACGCTGACCATCGAGCCTTTGAATCCCGACGACATGCCAGGCTACTTCCTGAACGACTTCGACGACGCCGCCCGGATCCTGGACGACCTTGCGAACCCGCGGATCGGGATCCAGTTCGACCTCTGGCACGCGGCGCGGCTGCATGGCGATGCGGGCGCGGTCTGGGCCGCCCACCGCCACCGGATCAACCATGTCCAGATCGCGGGCTTCCCGGCACGGACCGAGCCGGGAGGCGGGGGCTTCTCGCTGCCCGACCTCTGCGACGACATCGACGCGCATTGCCCCGAGGTCTGGATCGCCGCCGAGTATCGCCCCACTTGCCGCGCTGGGGCTGGCGGCGGTCTCGATCAGCGTCACAACGCTCGACCCCGATCTCGCCCGGCGGATG
>JBKHWC010000033.1:0-32650 GCA_046569765.1 Alphaproteobacteria bacterium
AATGCCCAGCTACACCGCCCCCGTGAAGGACATGCAGTTCCTGCTGCACGATCTGCTCAAGGTCAGCGAGGCCGATATCCCCGGCTACTCTGATCTCGACCGCAGCTTCACCGAGGCGGTGTTGGGGGAAGCCGCCAAGGTGGCGCAGGACATCCTGACGCCACTGAACGCGGTGGGCGATGTGGAAGGCTGCGTGCTGGAGAACGGCGTCGTGCGCACGCCGAAGGGGTTCAAGGAGGCGTTCCGTACTCTCTCCGAAGGCGGCTGGATGTCCTTGGACGCCGCCCCGGAGTATGGCGGGCAGGGGCTGCCCTACCTGATGCACGCGGCGGTGAACGAGACATTCGTCTCGGCCAACATGGCCTTCAACATGTACCAGGGCCTGACGCATGGCGCCTATTCCGCGATCCTTGTGCATGGCACGGAAGAGCAGAAGCAGAAGTGGCTGCCGAAGCTGGTCACCTGCGACTGGACCGGCACCATGAACCTGACCGAGCCGCATTGCGGCACCGACCTTGGGCTTCTGCGGACGAAGGCCGAGCCGCAGGCGGACGGGTCCTACAAGATCACCGGGCAGAAGATCTTCATCTCGGCCGGCGATCACGACATGGCGGAAAACATCGTGCATCTGGTGCTGGCCAAGGCTCCGGGCGGCGGCGAGGGGACGAAGGGGATCAGCCTTTTCATCGTGCCGAAGTTCCTGGTGAATGAGGACGGCTCGCTGGGCGACCGCAATGCCGTCTCGGTCGGCAAGGTCGAGGAGAAGATGGGCATTCACGGCAACGCGACCTGCGTGATGAACTACGACGGGGCGACCGGCTGGCTGCTCGGCGACCTCCACAAGGGCATGAAGGCCATGTTCACGATGATGAACGAGGCCCGGCTTGGCGTGGCACTGCAGGGCTATGCGGTGGCCGAGGCGGCGTATCAGAACGCCCTGGCCTATGCGAAGGACCGCCTGCAGGGTCGCGACGTGACCGGGGTCAAGAACCCCAACGGCCCGGCCGACCCGCTGATCGTCCACCCCGACATCCGCCGCAACCTGATGGAGCAGAAGAGCTTCGTCGAAGGCGCGCGCGCGCTGACCTATTGGGGGGCCACGCTGATCGACCGCGCCCACAAGGGCGACATGGCGGCTGATGGGCTGATCGGGTTGCTGACCCCTGTCTTGAAGGGCTTCCAGACCGACAAGGGCTTCGAGATGGCAGTGCAGGCCCAGCAGGTCTATGGCGGGCACGGCTATATCGAGGAATGGGGCATGTCGCAGTTCGCCCGCGACGCCCGGATCGCGATGATCTACGAAGGCGCGAACGGGGTGCAGGCGCTGGATCTGGTGGGCCGGAAGCTGGCCACGGACGGCGGCAAGCATGTGATGGCCTTCTTTGAAATGGTGAAGGCCGAATGCAAGGCGCATGACGGCGACGAGCGGATGAAGGGGTTCGTGGAGCCCTTGAAGGCCGCGTCGAAGCAGTTGCAGCAGGCGGGGATGTTCTTCATGGCCCAGGGCATGAAGAACCCCAATGCGGCGCTGGCCGGGTCCTATGATTTCATGCACATGATGGGCCATGTCTGCCTTGGCCTGATGTGGACCCGGATGGCCAAGGCAGCGTATGACGCGCTCGACGCGGGCGCGCAGGACCGCGACTTCTACGAGGCGAAGATCGCCACGGGCCGCTTCTACATGGCCCGCCAGCTGCCTGCCTGCGCGATGCATCTGGCCCGCATCGAAAGCGGCGCTGATACCGTGATGGCGCTGGCCGCCGAGGCGTTCTAGGCTTTGCCCTTCGGGGCGGGCCAAAAGGCCCGTCCGGCAGTCTTGGGAGGGACGGCATGAAACTGTACTGCTTCGGTGAAAGCGGCAACGCCTACAAATGCGCCCTGGCGCTGGAACTGGCGGACCTGGACTGGGAGCCGGTCTTCGTCGACTTCTTCAAGGGCGAGGCGCGGTCGCCGGCGTTCAAGAAGATCAACGAGATGGGCGAAGTGCCGGTGCTGGTCGACGGCGACCTGACGCTGACCCAGTCTGGTGTGATCCTCGACTACATCAGTTCCAAGACCGGCAAGCTCGGCGGCCGCTCTGCCGCCGAACGCCGCGAGGTTCTGCGCTGGCTGTTTTGGGACAACCACAAGCTGTCCACGACCATCGGCACCTGCCGCTTCCTGATGAACTTCCTGCCGCCCGAGAAGCGGCCCGAGGGGGTGATCCCCTTCCTGCAGGGGCGCCTGAAGGCCGCCTACACCGTCTTGAACGACCACCTCGCGGGCCGTGACTGGATCGTCGGCGACGGCCCCACCATCGCGGACCTGAGTTGCTGTGGCTATCTCTACTACCCCGAGCCCTTCGGGTTTGCCCGCGCCGACTGGCCCCATATCGACGCCTGGCTGGACCGGATCAGCGCCCTGCCCGGCTGGAAACACCCCTACGACCTGATGCAGCGGGCCTTCCCCGCGTAAGGAGACCACGATGACCGACGCCTACATCTACGACGCCGTCCGCTCGCCCCGCGGCAAGGGCCGTCCCGACGGGTCGCTGCACGAACTCACCTCGGTCGCGCTGTCGGCCAAGGTGCTGAACGCGATCAAGGCGCGGAACGGGCTGGAAGGCCACGCGGTCGAGGATGTGATCTGGGGCAACGTCACTCAGGTCGGCGAACAGGGCGGCTGCCTGGCGCGGTCGGCGGTGCTGGCCAGCGACCTGGACGAACGCATCCCGGGCCTTGCGATCAACCGCTTCTGCGCGTCAGGCATGGAGGCGGTGAACCTGGCGGCGAACCAGGTAAAGGGCGGCGCCGGCGCGGCCTATATCGCCGGGGGCGTGGAGATGATGGGGCGCGTGGCGATGGGCAGCGACGGGGCGGCGATTGCCGTCGATCCGACGCTGGCGATGAAGACCTATTTCGTGCCGCAGGGGATTTCGGCGGACATCATCGCCACCGAATACGGGTTCACGCGCGACCAGGCCGACGCGCTGGCGGTCGAATCCCAGCGCCGCGCCGCACTGGCCTGGGCCGAGGGGCGGTTTGCCAAATCGGTCCTGACGATCAGCGACCAGAACGGCCTGCCGATCCTGGACCGCGACGAATACATGCGCCCCGGCACCGACATGCAGGCGCTTGGCGCCTTGCGGCCGGCCTTCAAGGACATGGGCGAAGTGATGCCCGGCTTCGACAAGGTCGCGCTGATGAAATACCCGCATCTGGAGCGGATCAACCACATCCACCACGCCGGGAACTCCAGCGGGATCGTGGACGGGTCGGCGGCGGTGCTGATCGGCAATGCCGAGTTCGGCAAGGCCCACGGCCTGAAGCCCCGCGCCCGGATCCGCGCGACGGCGAAGATCGGGACCGACCCGACGATCATGCTGACCGGCCCGGTTCCGGCGACGCAGAAGATCCTGAAGGACAGCGGAATCGGCATCCGCGACATCGACCTTTTCGAGGTGAACGAAGCCTTCGCCAGCGTGGTCCTGCGTTTCCAGCAAGCCTTCGACGTGGATCCTGCCCTGGTCAACGTCAACGGCGGCGCCATCGCGATGGGGCATCCGCTAGGCGCGACGGGAGCGATCATCATTGGCACGCTTCTGGACGAGCTGGAGCGGCAGGACAAGGAACTGGGTCTGGCGACGCTGTGCATTGCCAGCGGTATGGGCGCCGCCACGATCATCGAGCGGGTCTGACCATATGCCGCTTGCCGATTCCAGCGTCATGCACGGGCCGCATCCCCGATATGATGTCGCTTTCCGGCAAGCCATTGTCGTATCTGTTCGCCGTGCTAACAGTGATTCTCCCAAGATCGCTGCTTGTACGGTTCGGGGTGAAAGGTCGGGATGCCATGTTTGCGAAAGTGCAGGCGCAGTTGCGCATGCGGGCCGACCTGCTTCTGGCCGGGCATTTGGACGAGTTGGCGCGCCAGTATCGCTATCCGATGCCGCTGCATATGGGCCGCGGCCGTGTGATCGTGCGCAGCCAGGACGATGCGCAGGCCATGCTGGCCCTGCTGCGAAACGCGCTTCTCGGCCGCGGCGTCGATGCGGTCGAGCCGCAGGTTGTTGCCCTGGACCTGCCGCGGTCCGATCGGATCCGTCTTTGGGTGGATTGGCACGAGATCGCTCCCGATGTGACGCGGGTTTCCTCGGCCCTCTACTACTGCCGGTTGACACCGTCAGGAATGCAGACCGAGATGGTCACCTACACCCGGCTGTCGATGCCCGAGTTGAATTCGAGCTTCGCCGTACTCGCCATGTCGGCCTGATCGGGCGGCTCCGGTCGGGTCATCGCCCGACGGAAGGAGCCCTGCGATGCCTGTGATCGATCCTGCCAAGGTGCCGGTCAAGACCGGCAGCATCTACCCCGAGCCCTACGCCAGCCTGATGCAGGGGCGTTCTTCCCTGAGGCTAGGCGATGCGGGCGGGCTGACGCAGTTCGGTGTCAACCTCGTCAGCCTGGAGCCGGGCGCGCTGTCGTCGCTGCGGCACTGGCACCAGCAGGAAGACGAATTCGTGATGGTGACCGAGGGGGAATGTACCCTGGTCCAGGACGCGGGCGAAACCGTGATGCGGGTGGGCGATTGTGCCGCCTTCCCGGCCGGGTCCCCGGACGGGCATCATTTCATCAACCGTTCGGGCAGCATCGCGCGGTTCCTTGTCGTCGGCACCAAGGCCCCGCGCGAGGTGGCGACCTATTCCGACGTCGATCTGAAGCTCGAGTTGGAGGGCGGCCGCGCGCGGTTCACTTACAAGGATGGGACAGACTGGACAGGACCGCGATGAACCCGATCGACATCTACCAGGAGGCGCTGAACCGTGTTTCTGTCGCCGCTCTGGCCGGGGATTTCGACACTTATGCCGACCAGATCGATCTGCCCTACCTGGTCCACACGACGAACGCGCGCCTGCTGGTGACCGCGCGCAAGGACCTGCGCCCAACCTTCCTTGCCTTGCATCAGGCGCTGGAGTCGCAAGGCGTCACCCATTACGAACGCGTGGCCCGCGAGGCGGACTATGTGGGGCGCGACAGGATCGAGGGCTGGCATCATACGCATCTGATCTCGAATGGCGAACGGATCAAGCAACCGCATGACTCGCGCCATTTCCTCGTGCGGCGCGGCGAGCGGTGGCTGTTCTCCGAGTCGCATTACGCGATCCATGCCGATCGCTGGCCGGTCACGAAAGAAACCCTGCTGGACCAATTCGGTATTCGAAAGGTCCAGGAGCCATGATCCTGGACCCTGGCCAGATCCGCCGCAGCCTCACGCCCAAGGCCGACCAGCCCCGCCTGGGTCAGGCCGAGACGTTGCATCTGTCGGATGCGGGTGGGCTGCGGCAATTCGGGGTCCATCTGCAGATCCTGCATCCCGGCGCCACGTCCAGCGAGCGGCACTGGCATTCGGCCGAGGACGAATTCGCCTATGTGCTGGAAGGTACGGTCACGCTGCACGACGATGCTGGACTGCAGGACCTGGGCCCCGGCGATGCCGTCGCCTGGCCGCATGGTCGCCCGAATGCCCATCGGCTGGTGAACCGGGGCGAGGCAGCCTGCCGCTATCTGATCCTTGGCGCCCGGGCGCGGGGGGATATCTGCACTTATCCTGACGCGGGCCATCGTCAGGTCAACCACGCGACCACCTGGCAGATGGTCGAAGCCGATGGCAGCGTCAGCCGCAGCGGCCAGCTTCCGCACGAACTGCTGAACCTGCGCGCACCCTGGGGGAAAAGCTGGGACGGAACGGTCCATCCGGTCGTGATCCGGGCGGGAAGCGTGCCGGGCGTCTCGGACCCCGGCTCGCTCCCCGCGCCCTTTGACGCGCTGGGCGACTATCTGGCGCATCCGCTTTCGGACGCGGGTGGCCTGACGCAGTTCGGCGCCTTCACCGAGACGCTGATGCCCGGCGCGCGCTCCAGTCACCGCCATTGGCATTCGGACGAGGACGAGTTCCTGTATACCCTGGACGGCGTCGTCACCTTGCACGAAGACGACGGCCCGCATGACCTGCCCCCAGGGAGCTGCGCCTGCTGGCCCGCCGGCGTGCCGAACGCCCATTGCCTGGAAAACCGTACGTCGCAGCCTGTCACCTATTTCGTTGCGGGCTCTCGGCTGCCCGAGGATGAGGTGACCTATCCCGACATTGACCTGCACTATGCCCGCCGCGACGGTCTGCGCAGCCTGTCACACAAGGACGGCACTCCGTATCCGGGCTGGCCGCGGGGGGGCGAACGATGATCCTGCCGTCCTGTGACAGGCCGATGACTTTCACGCGTGGCGTGAATGTCATGTATCAACATGCTATCTGGAATTGTGATCCTAACTGTGTTCCCTTGTCTGATCCGGTGATCGGAGACGTGAACTTTCGGCGTCGGCCTTTTCAGGGGGTCTGCTGGCCGAACAGCAGGGATTTCAGCATGCAACCCACCACGATCCTGCAAGTCTATCTGGACGAAATCGGCCGTGCCGTGATGGCCGAGCGGTTCGATGATTATGCCGCACGGGTCCAACTGCCGCTGCGCATCCTTACGTCCTCGGCCAACCTGAGGATCGACACCATCGAGGACCTGCAGGACGGGTTCGACGATTTCGTCGAGATGCTTCAGAGCAACGGCGTCACCGACATGGTGCGCACCGTCAAGGCGGCGGTGTTCCAGGGCAATACGCATGTCGTGGGGATCTATGAAACCCGGCTGATGGCCGAAGCCGTCCAGGTGTTGCCGAGCTTCCATTCGAAGATGTGGATCGGCTGCTACGACGGCATCTGGAAGGCCATCAAGATTCACAACACCACCAAAGCCGCTCGCTGGCCGATCCTGCTGACCCGGCTTGCGTCCGAACCCTGGCCGATCGAGGAGACTTGACATGACCGACTTTACCATGACGACCGACGCCGAGGGCGTTGCAACCATTACCTGGGACGTTGCGTCCAAGTCGATGAACGTGATGTCGACCGAGGCTTTCCAGCTGCTGTCGAAGCTGATCGACCAGGCGCTGGCCGATAGCTCGGTCCGGGGGGTGATCCTTACCAGCGGAAAGAAGGATTTCGCTGGAGGGATGGACCTGAACGTCATCGCGCAGATGCGGGCGGGCGGGGCTAAGGCCATTTTCGACGGCGTGATGCAGATGCACCATGTCCTGCGGAAGATCGAGCGTGCGGGCATGGACCCGAAGACGCTGAAGGGGGGCAAGCCCATCGTCGCCGCTCTGCCCGGCACCGCGCTTGGCATCGGGCTGGAGCTGCCCCTGTCCTGCCACCGGATCATCGCAGCCGACAACCCGAAGGCCAAGATCGGTCTGCCGGAAATCATGGTTGGCATCTTTCCCGGCGCGGGCGGGACGACGCGTCTGGTGCGCAAGCTGGGCGCGATGATGGCGGCTCCGTTCCTGCTTGAGGGGAAGCTGTCGTCTCCGAAGGAAGCCAAGGCCGCCGGGATCATCGACGAGGTCGTGGCGCCCGAGGACTTGCTGAAACGGGCGAAAGAGTGGGTGCTTTCGGCCTCGGACGCCGACCTGGTGAAGCCCTGGGACGCCAAGGGCTACAAGATGCCCGGCGGTGCGCCCTATCATCCGGCGGGCTTCATGACCTTTGTCGGTGCCAGCGCGATGGTGCATGGCAAGACGATGGGCGTCTATCCGGCGGCGAAGGCGCTGCTGGCGGCGGTCTATGAAGGAGCGCTGGTGCCCTTTGACACGGCGCTGAGGATCGAGGCGCGGCACTTCACCTCGGTCCTGATGAACCCGTCGTCCAGCGCGATGATCCGCAGCCTCTTCATCAACAAGGAGGCGCTGGAGAAGGGCGCGAACCGGCCGAAGGTCGAGGATATGGCCGTGAAGAAGCTGGGCGTGATCGGGGCCGGGATGATGGGGGCGGGCATCGCCTATGTCGCGGCCAATGCCGGGATCGATGTCGTGCTGATCGACGCCACGCAAGAGGCGGCGGATCGGGGGAAGGGGTATTCGGAAGGCATCCTCGACAAGGGCATGAAGCGCGGCAAGGTGACGGCCGAGAAGAAGGCCGAGGTGCTGGGCCGGATCACCGCAACCACGGATTATGCGGCTCTTGGCGGCGTCGATCTGGTGGTCGAGGCGGTGTTCGAGGACCCGAAGGTCAAGGCCGAGGTGACGGCGAAGGTCGAGGCCGCCGTGGGTGCGGACTGCATCTATGCGACCAACACCTCGACCCTGCCGATCACCGGGTTGGCGGCGGCGAGCAAGCGGCCGGAGCAGTTCATCGGCATCCACTTCTTCAGCCCCGTGGACAAGATGATGCTGGTCGAGATCATCCGGGGCCAGGCGACCGGCGACCGCGCGGTGGCCAAGGCGCTGGATTTCGTCCGCCAGATCCGCAAGACCCCCATTGTCGTCAACGACGCTCGCTTCTTCTACGCCAACCGCTGCATCATCCCCTACATCAACGAAGGCATCCGCATGGTGGCCGAAGGGGTCGAACCCGCGCTGGTCGAGAATGCCGCGAAGCTGGTCGGGATGCCGCTTGGCCCTCTGCAGTTGGTCGACGAGACGTCCATCGATCTGGGCGTGAAGATCGCCAAGGCCACCAAGGCTGCGATGGGCAAGGATTACCCGGACGAGGCGGTGGACCATGTGCTGTTCTGGATGGCCGACCAGGGACGTCTGGGCAAGAAGGCCAACGCGGGGTTCTACGCCTACAGCGACAAGGGGGAGCGGCTGGGCCTGTGGGAGGGCCTCGACCACAAGTATCCGCTGGACAAGGTGCAGCCATCGCTCGCCGACGTGCAGCACCGGCTTCTGTTTGCCCAGGTGCTGGAGGCGGTCCGCGCGCTGGAAGAGGGAGTCCTTACCGACATCCGCGAGGGCGACGTGGGGGCGATCCTGGGCTGGGGCTTCGCGCCCTGGTCGGGCGGGCCGTTCTCGTGGCTGGACATGATCGGTGCGGCCCGGGCGGTGGAGATCTGCCGGGGCCTGACCGCGCAGTTCGGGCCGCGATTCCATGCCCCGGCGCTGCTGCGCGAGATGGCAGAGAAGGGCGAGACCTTCTACGGCCGGTTCGCGGGCGAGAAGGCTGCCGCGTGATGCGCAAGCGTAGGGTGGGCGATATCGCCCACCCTGCTCCAACGCTCAGTTGACCTGGTTCGGCAGGGGTTTGCCCCCGGCCCAGGCGGTCAGGTTTGCCACCGCCATCATCCCCATGGCCTCGCGCACTTCCAGACAGGCCGTGCCGAGATGCGGGAGAAGCGTCACGTTCTCCATCCCCATCAGCGCAGCGGGGACCTTCGGCTCGAATTCGTAGACGTCGAGCCCCGCCCCGGCGATCCGGCCTGCCTGGAGTGTCTCGATCAGGGCCGTCTCGTCCACCACATCCCCGCGCGAGATATTCACGAAGATGCCCGAGCGTTTCATCATCCCGAGGACCTTGGCGTCGATCAGGTGATAGGTCGCCTTGCCCCCCGGCACCGCCACCACGACGAAATCCGCCGCCATCGCCTCGGCCATGTCGACCTGACGCGCGGGCAGGCCCGGGTCCTCGACGCGGGAGCGGTTGTAAAACACGACCTCCATGTCAAAGCCGTAGTGGCAGCGCTTGGCGATGGCCTTGCCGATCCGGCCCATGCCGATCACGCCAAGCCGCTTGCCCGTGACGTGGGTGCCAAGCATCTGCACTGGTCCCCAGCCCTCCCACTTGCCGGCGCGCAGGATGCGCTCGCCTTCGCCCAGGCGGCGGGCGGTCATCAGGATCAGGCTTAGAGCGATATCGGCAGTGGCATCGGTCACCGCGCCGGGGGTGTTGGTCACCGCGATCCCGGCACCCTTGGCGGCCTCGGCGTCGATGTGGTTGTAGCCCACCCCGAAATTCGCAAGGATTTTCGCACGGGGCTGCGGAACATCGGCGAAGACGTCCGCCTGGAAGCGGTCCCCAAGCGTCGGCAGCACCGCGTCATAGTCGCGCAGCGCGGCGCGCAACTCTTCGGGCGACAAGACGTCGGTCCGGTCGCGCAGCGTAACGTCGAACCGGGCGCGAGCGGCATCCAGCACGCGGTCCGGCAGGCGGCGGGTGATCAGCAGCTTCTGCATCAGAACAGTTTTCCTCCCAATGGAACCTCATGCCCCGGCCCGATCAGCACGACCGCGCCCTCTTCGTCCGGCAGGCCCAGGACCAGGACCTCGGACAGCACCGGCCCGATCTGGCGCGGCGGGAAGTTGACGACGCCCAGGACCTGACGGCCGATCAGTTGATCGATGGTGTAGTGCTTGGTGATCTGCGCCGAGGAGCGTTTCTCGCCGATCTCTGGTCCGAAATCGACCCAGAGCTTGTAGGCAGGCTTGCGCGCCTCGGGGAAGGGTTCGGCGCGGGTGATGCGGCCGACACGGATGTCGACCTTTTCGAAATCGGCGTAGGTGATGGTCATTTGCCAAGCTCCCGTCCGCGGTCGGCGGCGGCCTTCACGGCGCGGCGAAGCAGCGCGGGGAAGCCGGTTTCCGGGTCCATCAGCACCCCCAGCGCGGCTGCCGTGGTTCCTCCGGGAGAGGTGACGTTGATCCGCAGCTGCGCGGCGCTTTCGGAGCTTTGGAAGGCCAGTTCCCCGGCCCCGCATACTGTCGCGCGGGCGAGCTGCATCGCCACATCGGCGGGCAGACCTTCGGCTTCGCCTCCGGCGGCAAGCGTCTCGATCAGATGGAAGACGTAAGCCGGGCCCGAGCCGGAAACGGCGGTCACGGCGTCGATCTGGTCCTCGCCGGTCAGGTCAACCACCTGTCCGACGGCGGCCATCAGGTCACGGGCCAGCGCAAAGTCGGCATCCGACACATGGGCGTTGCGGCAGATCGCGGTGATCCCCCGCCCGACCATGGCGGGCGTGTTGGGCATGGTGCGGACGATGGGCGTTCGGGTGCCCAGCACCTTCTCGAAGGTGGCGATCGTGGTGCCTGCGGCGATCGATACGAACAGCGTCTTGCCGTTCCCCAGCGCCTGCAGCGCAGGAAGTGCCGCGCCCATCATCTGGGGCTTCACCGCCAGCAACGCCACGGCGGGCGCCGGCGGAACCCCCTGGTTCAGATGAACACCCGTCTCCTTCAGCCAGTCCGAGGGGTTCGGCTCGATCACCCAGACCGAGGCCGCCGGTACCCCCGCTGCCAGCCAGCCTGTCAGCAAGGCCGTCCCCATCTTGCCGCAGCCAAGCAGCACCAGCCCGTCCCGGGCCACGCGATCCAATGTCATGGAACCCCCCTTCAATCGGGAGAGAGGTTAGGCGCGGCCGTAAGCCTCGGCAATGGCGACTTTCATCGCCTGGGCCGGGGACTGGTCGCCCCAGGAGACCAGTTGGAACGCCGGGTAGAAGCGCTCGGCCGCCAGAACGGCACTGGAGATCAGCCGGTCGATCTGTTCTGGCCCTGCCATCTGCCCGCCCGACAGCACCAGGCCATAGCGCCAGACCATCAGCTTCTGCTCGGCCCACCAGGTGAAGGCGCCGGTCCAGACCATGTCATTGCAGCGGTTCAGCACGTCGTAGAGCGCGGGAATCTTCTCCTCGGGCGGCTCCATCTCGAAGGTGCAGATCAGGCGCAGGGTTTCGTCCTGCGGGCTCCAGGCGAGGGTCAGCGAATAGGTGCGCCATTGACCTTCGACCGCCATTGCGATCTGGTCGTCGGTCACGCGATCGAATTCCCAGGCGTGGTGTTCGGCCAGGGTCTCGACGATGTCGATGGGGTGCAGATCCTCCATCGCCGCGTAGTCTTCGGAAAGCGACATTGCCCGGCCTCATGATACTGCTTCAGGCGGGCCGTGACCCACAAGAAGCTGGGTGTCTGGCAAAGGTCAGCGTTCGCCACACGTTGACCTTACTAGATATGGTGTGCCCAAAGCGGAAGTCTGTAAAGTGATTTCTTGGCAAAGTTTCTGTGGAAAAGCCGCCTGTGTGTGGCTCGCCACCAGAGTTGGCAGGGATTGTCACCAGAGTCTGCAGCAGAGCGATTTTGGGGGATGGCCATTGATAGAACGGGAAGCGTATCGCAGCAACCCAAGAAAAAGGCCCCCAGATCGGGGGCCTTCTGTTCTTCGGTTTCTGGCCAGCCGGACTATGCGGGCAATCGCGGAACGTAGTCTTGAAGCTTATCGGCCGCAGGGTTGAGGCGGTCGTGAATGAGGCCAAGGATCGCGCCTAGTCCCCTGACATCGACGCTACCGTCCGCAGGCAGTTCGTTGATGAGGATGCTCAGGCCAAGAAGCGCATCGCCTGCTTGCCCAACTGCGTCACGCGGGTCTGGGGAACAATGGTTGCACATGCTCAGACCTCCGCTTTCGGCTTGGCGATGACGCTCATGACAGTCTCTCCAACTTCACGCGATTAAGAAGGAAAGACCTAGGCAGACCGAAACCTGCCTCAATCTCGTCGTTGACAATCATCGCTGCGGCGTAAGTCGCATCGTTGACGAATTCCTCGTCCCTCTCACTTGCTGTAACGATAGCCTGGCCCAGGACCCCGGCAATCTCCGTCACGACCCACAAAGCGTGGTCATCATCTTCCAGCTTAATCGCCGCAGCGACCTCATCTTCCATCAAGCTATGCAGGCGCTCGCAAAACAGGCGCCTCTTTTCATCCTTGGTCATTGAGTTTCTCCTTCGGTTACGCCGGGCCGAAACGGCTCCGGGTGTTCACAAGACCGCCGAAGGACAGCCCGCATGCGCCTTTAGGCTTTCGCCTTGGACATTGCACATGCCACCCGGATGAAGATCGTCTCTGGTGAGACGCCTTGTCGGGGCGTAACCGCCTTCGGTGTTCCCGTTCGGGGCGCTTGTGAAGGCGCTTCCGAACGGTCCCCAAGATGCGGCGGTTCGCCTGATTTGTCAAATAGCGAGATGCCGGGCGGTCGGTCCGCAGCCGGATTCTGTCACCGATTTTACCGGACCGGACCCGGGCGCGACCACCCGGCGGCGCAAATTTTGTTTGACAGCACAGTCTGCAAGTGGATCGACCCCCTTCATCGCTCAGGGATCACCCAATTCGCAATGATCAGCTCACCCCGGCTGGCGTCCTCCAGCGTCTTCTTCGACCCGACCGAGTAGGTCGTCCGGACCTCGGTCAGGTGGAACCGGCTGAAGATCTGGCGGACGTCGGGGTGGTCGTTCAGGGACAGCAGGAACCGGCCCTTAAGGCGGGCGAGCTGCTCGGCCATCTCCTCGAACCGCTCCCGGGAAAACAGGCCCGGACCATAGTCGCCCTCGTTCCCGTAGTAGGGCGGGTCGAGGTAGAAGAGCGTCCCCGGCCGGTCCAGCCGATCGATGAAGGCGGCGTAGTCCAGGTTCATCACCGTGACACCGGAGAGGCGGGTGTGCAGGGCCTCCAGATCGGGCTCCAACGTGGTCAGGTTGAATCGCGCCGGGCGCTCGGTCGCCACGCCGAAGTTCCGACCGCTGATCTTGCCGCCGAAGGCCAGGCGCTGGAGGTAGAGGAAGCGGGCGGCGCGCTGCAGGTCGGTCAGGGTCTCGGGGTCCACCGCCACCAGGCGCTCGAAGTTGGCCTGCGTCGTGATCTGGAAGCGCAACAGATCGAGGAAGGCGACGTAGTGCTCCTGGAGCATCCGGAAGAGGGTATAGACCTCGCGGCCCCGGTCGTTGATGAACTCTGACCGCGGACGTCGTGTCCGCCGCAGGAAGATCCCGCCCATGCCCACGAAGGGCTCGGCATAGGTCTCGTGCGTGTCTCGGTCGATGATGGCGCAGATGCGCTTGGCAAGGTTCTTCTTGCCGCCCAGGTAGGGGGCAATCGGTCGAATTGGCTGGATTTCAGACATGGACATGAGGGGCGATTCCCGCTGACTTTTGCCCCGCCCTCGAGGGTGCGGGTGCGACCAAAAGGTTCTGCTGGTCGGCGGGGGTCGGGTGATGCTGGACCCCGTTTTGAAGGGGTGCTCCAACACCCCTTCAAACGCCCGTTGAAGGCGTCAGAAATTCTCGGCGATCACGAAGCGCTCATAGCCCTCGGAGGGCACGGTCTCGGCCAGGTTGCCCGGCCAGGTGACGTGGAACAGCGCCTGGCAGCCCTTGCGCGCGACGGCCGTGTCGCTGGCCGCCCAGGGGTAGAACACCACCCCGTCGGCCGGGGTATAGGTCACTGACTGGCCGTCGATCTCATAGGTCCCATCGGCGATCTGGGCGGGCTGGCGGTCGATGAAGACCACCCCCGCGTCGACGTCCCGCGCCGAGAAGCTGACCGAGACGGCGGTCTCCAGGCTGAAGGGGAACTTGTAGGCGAAGAACGGGCGCCGATCACCTGCGCGGATGGAGAAGATCTTGCTCATGGGGTCAGCTCCAGAATGCGGCCCTGGCGGGTGGGGTTGAGGATCGTCCCGCCCCGCCGGGCGGTGGCAAGGATCGTGCCCCGGCGCGGGGCAGCGGTGGCAAAGGCCAGCCTGCCGGTCGAATAGTCCACCGGCGGGGCGGCAATCGCGGTGGCCGCACCATCCAGCGCGATCAGGCCCGAGGCGAGGGCAGTGGCAAGGAGCCGACCCTCGGCTGAACCGGCGATGTCCAGCAGGCCGGAGGCGGCGGCTGCGGCCCGCGCGGCGGCGCTGGCGGTGCCGGAAAGGGCAATGGTGCCGGATGCGCTTGCAGCCGCGCGGGCCTGGGCCACGGCCGTCCCGGACAGCGCCAGCAGGCCAGCAGCGGCAGCGGCGGCGCGGGCCTTGGCCGTGGCCGCGCCGGTGAGCGCGACGGTCCCCGCAGCGACGGCTGAACTGGCGCTCGGCCCCCCAAGGCTGACGGTATCGCCGTTCAGGACGATCCGGTCACCATTGAGGACAAGGAGGCCCATATCAATCTGCCCCGACCAGGAAGAACGACTGGCGGAACGGCAGCCATGTCGCGGCGAAAGCCTGCCAGTTGCCCAGGTGGATCACGAGGCGCGACCCGTTCTCGAAATGGAAGAGCGTTGGCTGGAAGGCCGCGCCTTGCATCTGGATTGCCACTAGAACTGCAGCAAGCCCGGCCTGGTCCTCAGCCGTAGCACTGCACATGACGCCCTCAAACTCGACTCCTGCGATCTTGCGCTCTCGTTCTGCCGCTTCTCTCTCCGAAGCCAGGCGCGCGGCCTCCTGCGCGGCGATCTCTTCGGCTGTGGGTGGGACAGGCACGACGGGATCGCGCTTGACCCAATCCCCCTCGGCAGTGCGGCGGTGCGCGGCGAGAAAGGCGATGCTCAGCCCTTCGACCGGCTCTGAGCCGTCTCGGGGCGCATTGCCGATCCAGCCAGGAATCCCCTCGGGGGTGAAAACGACGTGCAGGGTCATGTTAGTAATCCGTCTCGATATAGATGCCCATGATTGCGACGCCGACCGCGCTGGAAACGCCGCCAACGCTGACCTGCAAGAGCGGGGCGATCAGCGTGGTCGCCCCGGGCAGATCGGTCGTGATCGTACCAGTCGCTTCGGCCCCGGTGCGCAGGTTGCGGAAACGATAGCTGACCAGCTGGGTCGTGCCGGGCGGTGAAAACAGCGCCAGTTCGTAGGGGTCTTGCTCGTTGACGCTGGGCTTGGGGAAGCTGGGCCCAAGGTCCACCTTTGTAGCCGTGCCCGTCCCGTCGTTGTGCATGACCTGCCAGTTGGCGTCGGCCGCATCATAGCCGACGCCAACCATGTTGAGGAACGTGGACGGCTCTGTATCGGCCGGGGTGCCCGTCGGCCGCATCCCGAGGAACGCACGTTGCGAAGCGTTCGGCAGCCCAAGGGAATGACCGAACCGCGCGATGAAGTGGAAGCCGCCACGGCCGGGACTGGCACCGCCTACCGTCAATTGGTTCGACGATCCGCGAAACGCCACCACAGCCGTAGCAGATGGGGTGATAACGTGAAATCCGACCCGCCGCATCTGCTCGAAGAGCGACCCGGTGCCAACATCTAGTATCGTTGGCGTACCAGTCGCGCTGGCACCAAAGCCAAAGCCCAAAGCCGTGGTGTTGTTGCCCTGCGGGAGCCACCACGACACGCGGTTGACGCCGGTATGAGGCTGGACCGGGCTATCCAGCCCGCTCGGACCCATGAACGCAGGGATCGCCCGACCGCCGACGCTGGCGCCGAACATCTTGACCCCGCCCGCCGCAGGAACAGCTGGGGTCGCGATGACTGGCAGGCGAAGCTGGCCACCTTCGATTTCCACGTCGGATGCGACGACGGGCTGCCCGGCGTCGTTGAACAGGAGCTTTCCGGTCAGGCCGGAGATGGCCGACAGGAAATCGGTGACCGGGATGATCCCGATCTCGTCGGTCACCGCGTCACGGTAGACGACGACATGGTCCCCTGACAGGCGGGCGCGGGGCGTCAGCGTAGCAAGGTCGATGTCGGCCATGGTCAGGCGCCCCCGGCGGTCAGGGTGAAGGCGGTGACGCTGACCTGCTGACCGAGGGCCAGGACCGGGTTGTCGATCGTCATGTCGCCGCCGCCCCCGGTTCCGGTGACCGTGCCCTGCACATGGCAGGTTGCGCCCTGCTTGATGCGGAAGTGACCCACGGTGCCCGCGGCATCTGCGGCGGCGTCCTGCCAGATGCCGGCCAGAGCCTTCGACCCGCCGGAGGCCGCGGCAAGGAAGTCGGCAGGCAGCGCCATGCTGGCCAGAAGGATGCCGCTGTCGGCCGCGGCGCAGCTGGCGGGCGGCGGGCCGCTGCGCAGCTCGAGCGTGGGCGAGGCCCCGATCGCGGCCTCGATCGCGTCGAGGGCGGCGTTGCGGAGGGTGGTGGAGAGCTGGAAGGCCATGGGTGTGTCCTTTAGTCAGATGGGAAGGCCGTCCAGGGCCTCGGTGAAGTCGGCGAGAATGGTGTCGAGGGCGTCGAAGTCGGGGGCGGCATCCACCGCGATCAAGGCGCGCATGCGTAGCCGTTCGGTGGCCGCGCCCGCGGACTTGAACTGGTCGGAGCGGTGCAGCCAGATCTGTGCCAGCTGCCAAGGGGTCGGCGCGGTTATGCCGACCTCGTTCTCAATGAGGGGATAGTCCTCCAGGGTGAGCGGCTCACCCTGGACCTCGGTCGCGGCGACATAGGCTACGGCCTCGGCGCGCTTTTCAAGATAGAGCGTGTCCTGCCCCGCGATGTCGGTGTAGATCCGCTTGCGCAGATCTCCGGCGCGCTTATTGACTGTCTCGACGGCTCGCGTCCGTGCGATTGCGAGCTGGGCCAAGGCAATGGCGGCCGTCTCCTCAGCCGTGGGAGGGGACGGCGCGGGCAGGTCGCGCAAGGTCCAGACCCCATCGTGGTACCGCAGGCGCGGCAGGTCCATGGTGGTGAAAGGAGGCGGAAGCGGGATTGCGCCCTCGGGGAGTTGGCGATTGCTGCCGCCGCCGGTGGGAATGCCGTTCGCGTCCAGGAAGACATAGGAGATGATCATTTCGTCACCCGCGCCCAGGTGAGATAGATGTTGCGAAGCCAGTCGTCCTGCCCGGCGATGGGCCTTTGGAGAACAACGAGGCGGCTTTCCAATTCGTCGTAGGCTCCGGCGGTGCCACCGCTCGCGGCGTTCTGCTTCCACGCCCCGGTCACTTCTTTATGGAAAGTTGCTGTGGTGATCCAGGGCGACCACGTCGGGCTGCCGAACTCCCGGACGCGATATTGCCATGCCAGCATATCTGCTGTGACACCCGTGGCTACGTACATGTCGAAATGTAGCGCTCGCCGCCAGATCGTGCCGGGAGGAATCGCCCCCAAGTTCACGCTGGCGATTACGGTTCCATTCGGGGTGTCCTGCCATCGAAGGGGGCCCAGAACCACCGCCTGGAACTGGTCGCTGACCGCACCCTCCGCGAGATCCGGCCGACTGATCAGGGTGGTGGGCGTGGTCGCCGGAATCCAGGATGTCCAGGCCGCGGGCCGGTCCACTACGGGCTGCGCGCGCACCTCGTAGGCTGTCGAGGCGACCAGGCCTTCGGCGACGATCAGTGCGCCGGATGTCACGTCCTGGGTCGATCCGCGCGCCACGATCACGGACGTGGCCTGGACGCGGACCTCCCACATGATGCCCCTGACATCGTCCAGATCCGGCTCCCAGGTGAGCTGCAGCGCAGGGCGGCGGTCAGCGCCGGTCGCGTCGGTGATCGAAACGCCTGTCACTGCGAAATTGGGCACGTCCTGCGGGGCGGGCAGAACGACAACCGGAGAGGGGAACTCGGGCGCCGCTGGTGCGGTGCTCACATAGTCGGCCGGATCGCGTTCGCGCAGGGCGACGGTCTGCAGGCAGGTGTAGAGATCGTCCGCCACCTCGGCGATCTCGAACACCTTGCCGCTGTAGCCATTGGCGGAGCTGGTCCAGGCGAGGGAATCCAGCGGCTCGAGGATCACGGCATCGGGCGGCAGGGTCTGGCCGTGGCGGCGGAACCGGCGTTCCTCGCGGATGTAGGAATCCATCAATCGGCGGACCTGGGCGCCATAGGGCACGGCGGGCATCCCAAGGTCGGCGATCAGACGCTGGCCCTGATCCTCGGCCTCCCAGGTCGCATTGTAGAGCGGCGGCGCTTCCTTCGGCTCCCAAAGCATTCCTGGCTCGGGATAGGTGGCGTGGACACCGTTGTAGCTGGCGGTGAAGCCCGGGAAGGGCGTGAGGTCGCGGGCGCTGGTGATCACCACGTCGTCGTCGCTGATCGTCAGGACAGGCAGGCCCGGCGCGCCCACACGGATCTTCCAGGTTCCGGCCACCTCGGTCATCTGGCCTGAGCAGGCCTTCAGCAGTTCGGCAATAATATCGGCCGGCTCGTCGTCGACATTGACCTCGAACCCTGCCCGGTACTGACGTTCGGTCCCCCCGGCACCGTTGTCGACAAGGACGTCGCACTCGTTCATGGCGGCGAACCAGTTCGACAGCGGCAGATCAGCCGCCGGAAAGCCGCCGCCCCAGACACTGCCGTCCTGCAAGGCGATGCCGCGCAGGATGTTGTAGATCCCGACAACCGGGTTGGTGGACGGCTGCCAGGTCGCCGTGTCGTTCCAGCGCTGGGTGCCGGATCCGCCGACTGTCGTGTCCTTGCGTGGGTCGTAGAGCGGGATGCCAGCCATCTCGAAGCGGAAGCGCGGCATGGCGTTCCACCGTTTGCGGCTGAACCGGCAGGTGACGATCGCGTAGCAGATCCCGCGGCCGATCATTTCCGAGGTCCAGGGCCGCTCGGGGTAGGTGCCGTACTTGGCCAGCAGCATCGGATCGGCGGCGGTCTGGGTTCCGTCGTAATACTTGACCCAGCAGAACCCCGCCAAATCGCCCTGGACCGGAAAGCCGTAGTCGGGATGCGGCGTCGGCCCAAGCGTCACATACTCGTCGTTCACCATCACCCGCAGCAGTTCCTGGCCCGGAATGTCGCCCAGCTCGATCACCTCGGTGAGATAGGCGTTCGGGGTCTTGCCGACGCTGCCATGGCTCATCGGCGGGCAGACCCTTTGCCCGGCGGTGGCATAGGTCATCAGCACGAAGGCGCAGGGGTTCGTGCCGCCATTCTGGGTGACTTCGGTCCGGATCCCGGGCGGGGCTTCGGGGCCAGCGCCTGCATCAGGGCCGAAGCCGCGACCGAGACCAGGATGCGGCCGACCACCTGCGCAACGATCGTGCCCGAGGTGAAGAACGCCCCGATCGCCGCAATGAGGGCGGCGGCCTCGGCCGGGCTCGCCAGCATCGCGAGCCAGAGGGAAACAGAGAAGGCGAAGGACAGGGCGCGCATCACGGCACGGTCCAGGCCGCGACAGCGGCGCTACGGGGCATCCAGGCCAGCCCCTGCGGGTTCAGGCAAGCCAGAAGCTCGCCCGCGACCACGCCAAGCGCATAGCCCTCCGAGACTTCGATCAAGGCCAGGTCGCCAACCTGCGCGAAGGCTGACCAGGCCGGGTTCACCGGCAACAGACGGCCAGCGGACGAAGACGTCGAACTTGTGGAAGTCGGCGTTCACCGCCTGCAAGGCATGCAGGCAGGTCTTGTCCCGGACCTGGGACGGGAACAGGCGCTTGACCGCGTCTGGCCCCTGCCGAGCGTATACCTGGGTGGGTCGGCTGACTTGGGCATCGAGATGCCGCCGCATCGTCCGCTCCGGCAGGATGTCCAGCCCCTTCTCCTTGGCCACGCGAACGGCGCGGCGGTAGCAGTCTGTGAAGGGCGGGGCCTCCAGGCGCAGGAAGTCCGACTTGAGGATCTCGAAGAACTCCGGGCTGCACTCCTTGGCGCGGGGCCGCTTCTCGGCCGCGCGGTTCCGGGGGGCGAGGTAGGCCAGCCGGTCATGGGCGGCGATGCCCTCGATCATCTGGAACCAGGACCAGACGGTGCGGGCACCGACGCCGTCCATCTTCGCGACCTGCTCGACCGCCAGGAAGCGGCCGATGGCACCTTCCAGCGCCTCGACTTTCTGGATCACCAGAAGCCGCGCCTCGGCCTTGTCCTTCACCCCCTGCGGCAGCGCCTCATACCAGGCCCAGACCTCGTCCCGCGCCCGGGCAGCGGCCACCTTCGGGGCGACCGCCTGCTTGATCAGGGCGCGCTGCGCGGAGTTCGGGAAGAGCTTCCAGCTATACTCCCAGCCCCCACCCTTGCCAGCCCGGCGCCGGGCGAACTTCGTGGTTCCGCGCCAGTTCAGCCGGTCGGCGAGCGCGTTCACGCCGCGCTTGGTCGACGGCAGGTCCGGCAGACCGCTTTCGGCGATCTGCTCCGGCGTCCACCATTCCTGGGCGGGGGTGAGGGTCACTTCGCGTCACCCTCCATTGCGTCGCCACGGTCCTTAAGCGCAGCGGCGGTCATGTCGTCGAGCTCGCCATAATGCTCCGACACGAACCGCTTCTTCGCCGCCATCGGCGCGCGGGCCCAGGCCTTCGAAAGGGCGATGAACGCTTCTTCAACGGGGTCTTTCTCGACCCCGTCAAGGCCGCTCTCCTCGGCCTTGGCGGCACGGATCGCGGCGGCAACCTTCTTGCCTTCTAGCAGGGCCTCCACGGCCCGGGCGCGCAGAGGCTGGTCGCCGATCTTGCCCAGCTTCTCGATCTCGCTGATCGCAATCCGGTGGCTGACGGATTGCAGCGCATCGCGCTCGTCGCGGGTCAGGGACCGACCGGCGGCGATGATCCGGCGAACCTGCCCAGGCGTGATCTGACGGGTCTCCGCGACCAGTTCTGCAAAATGCGGATTTGCACGTTGCACACCATGCCGGGCCAGCGCGCCCGCCACACCGCCCTTGGTCTCCGGGTGCAGCTTTTCGTACTCGGCCTGGTAGACGCCCAGGAAGAACGCCCGACAGGCTGCGAGCCAAGCGGTGGCGGATGAGGCGGCTGCTCGGACTGCCAACGCCGAACGTGTCGCCACCCTCGTCTACCTCTCCTGCACCGATCTCCTCGCCCGCGACCAAGTGGCTGCAATGACCAACCAGGTCTGCGTCGACAGCTTCCTGACCAACGGTCTGCCTCCCGATTGAGCGGAAACCAGTTCCCAGTTCGAGGTCGGGCATCTTGCCCGACCTTCTGCACTAAACCTCGCCTTTTCAGAGGCTTGCGTCATTCTGGGAACTGGCCGCCGAACTTGGTGCTCGATTTCCCAGTTCCGAAGGCCGGTTGCACGTTCCACAGGCCCCTGACAGCTCGCCTTGCAGGGCAAATCTGCCGTCATATCAAGCCTTTAAACGCAACACGCAAACGCCACCTGCGACCGGCGGCCCCATTTGCATGTTCCGAGGCGCAGCCTGAGGCCCTTTTGATTGCATGAGCAGCCCTGCTATGCCTGAAAAGCCCCGTTTTACAGGCATTTAAACGCCCGCCCAGATCGCGCGGCCCGCCAAACGGCAGCGCCTCGATGTGGCAAGCGTTCAGCGTGTTCGTCGCGTAGATCCCGGCCGTGGTCTTACCCAGACCCGCGCGGCCGTAGAAGCAGCCGAGGCCCGGAAGACCCGGCCCCCGGTTCTGCGCACGGTCGATCAGCGCCACCAGGCGCGTCACATTCGCCAGCGGCGCGACCGTGTTGTAAAGTTCCCCTTTGTCTGTCACTTTCTTCTCCTGCTCACTACCGCCGCCGTGGGGCCTATCCCGCCCCCGGCGGCACCCCTCATCCGAAAATCGCATCCCCGAAATCGTCCCAGAGCAGGCGCTCCGAGCGGTATTCCGAGGTGTTCTGGAACTGGCTTAGCCAGCGCTGCTGGTCGCGTGTCACCGGCTGCCCGGCCTCAAGCCGCCGCTCGATGTCCAGGGCGCGCTTGAAGCGGTCCCGGGCGGTTTCCTCGGCCGTGGCGGCCGGTGCTTTGCCAGCCCGGGCCGCATCGAGATTGGCCACCACGCCCGCCTGAATGCGCTCGACGGTGCCCGGGTCGATGGGCGGCGATCCACTGGCGCGGGCCGTTGCCTCGGGCACCGGCTTGCCGAACTGCGCCCGGACCACCTTGGCCTCGGGCTTCGGCGCCGGGGCGCTCGACAAGGCGTCGATGGTCAGCCCCAGCTGCATGGCGGTCATGCTGCCTCTCCCAGAAGTTCGTCCACCTGCCCCAGGACGGCCTTCAGGAACCGCACCTGCTGGGGGTCGACGAGCTGCTGGATCAGCTGCTCTTCCAGCTTGTGGACATGATCCAGCGCATCCCACTGCTCGGCACCGAAGGGATCCAAAGGCTATGAACAAGGTTCGCTCCTGCTCTGGAAGCTCGACGCGGTAACGCTGCGAGCGTTCGCCCGGACGTGCGGCGGTCGCGCGAACTGTAGCTGGAGGATGCGCACCCAGAAAAAACCCCCGTGCACGGGGGCACGGGGGCATGTCGGGTGGGCCCTGCCGCTCAGGGGACAGTGGGCGGGGCCGGGCGATGGGGACAGATCGCATCTCCGAACAAGCCAACCCTAGGGCGGGCTTGAATCGGTCATGTGACAGTCAGCGCCGACGTGACCGGATCATCCCGGTGATGTCATAGACCTGCTCCAGGATCGGCCGGGCGATGGCGTCGGCGCGTTCGGCCCCGTCGCCGAGGATGCGGTCGATCTCGCCGGGGTCGGCCATCAGCCGGTTCATCTCCTCGGTGATCGGGGCCAGCTTCGCCACCGCCAGATCGGCCAGCGCCGGCTTGAAGGTCCCGAACTGCGCCCCGGCAAAGTCGCGGACAACCTGATCCACCGAGTGGCCCGCAAGCGCGGCATAGATGTTCACCAGGTTCCGCGCCTCGGGCCGGTCCTTCAGCCCCTCGACGCTCTCGGGCAGGGGTTCGGGGTCGGTCTTGGCCTTGCGGATCTTGGCGGCGATGGCGTCGGCATCGTCGGTCAGGTTGATCCGGCTTTGATCCGAGGGGTCGGACTTCGACATCTTCTTGGTGCCGTCGCGCAGCGACATGACACGTGTCGCCGCGCCCTCGATCAGGGGTTCGACAACGGGGAAGAAGTTCACGCCATAGTCGTTGTTGAACTTGATCGCGATGTCGCGCGTCAGTTCCAGATGCTGCTTCTGGTCCTCGCCCACCGGGACCATCGTCGCATGATAGGCCAGGATGTCAGCCGCCATCAGCGCGGGATAGGCGAAGAGGCCCAGCGAGACGTTCTCGGAATTCTTGCCAGCCTTGTCCTTGAACTGGGTCATGCGGCTCATCCAGCCCATCCGCGCGACGCAGTTGAAAATCCAGCCCAGTTCGGCATGAGCCGTGACCTGGGACTGGTTGAAGAGAATGGAGCGTTTCGGGTCGATCCCGGCGGCGAGGAAGGCGGCCGCCCCCTCGCGGGTCTGCTGGCGCAGTTTCGCCGGGTCCTGCCAGACGGTGATCGCGTGCATGTCGACCAGGCAGTAGATCGTCTCGATCCCCTCGTCCTGCTTTTCGACAAAGCGTTTCAGCGCGCCAAGATAGTTGCCAAGCGTCAGCCCGCCCGAGGGCTGGATGCCCGAGAAGATGCGCCGCTTGAAGGATGTCGGCGTTTGGACCGCCGAGGCCTGGGTGGACATGGGTTGGCTCCGTCTGGAAAAAGCTGCCGATCCCGCGTAATCCAAGGGGCAACAGGCGTCAATCAGGGCAGGCCCGACATGAACCGCGACTACAATGCTGCGCCGATCAACCCCTTGCCGGCGGTGGTCTGGATCCTGGCCCTGCCGCTGATCGCGATGGAGCTGCTGCTGACGCTCGCCGAACGCGGGCTGGTCGGCGGGGCGCAGGGCGTGGGCTGGCGGCTGCAGGCGGTCGAGACTTTCGGCGCCTTCCCCGAGCTTCTGCGCCACCAATGGGAAACCGGCGGCTACCCGCTGGAGGAGCTGCATCGGCTGGTAACCTATCCCATCGTGCATGGCAGTTTCACCCATGCGCTGTTCGCCGTGGTGATCCTGCTGGCGCTTGGCAAGATGGTGGGCGAGGTCTTCCGCTGGTGGGCGGTGCTGGTGGTTTTTGCGGGCTCGTCGATCTTGGGCGCCCTGGCCTATGGCTTCCTGGTTCCCGGCCTGCGCGCGCCGCTGATCGGGGCCTATCCGCCCGTCTACGGCATGATCGGAGCCTTCACCTTCCTGCTTTGGGTGAACCTGGCGCGGAGCGGGGCGAACAAGTACCGCGCCTTCAGCCTGATCGGGTTCCTCCTGTTCTTCCAGCTGGTGTTCGGCGTCCTCTTTGGCGGCAACTGGGACTGGGTCGCCGATGTCTCGGGCTTCGCGGCCGGGTTCCTTCTGTCCTTCGTGGTCAGCCCGGGCGGCTGGGCCCGGGTGATGCAGAAGATCCGTCAGCGCTGACGGCGGAAGGCGCCCTTCAGCTCGACCCAGCTCATCCCGCCGATGGTCAGCACGGTGCCGAAATAGACCGCCATCCCGGCCAGCACCACCGCCCCCAGTGCGGGCGTGCGCAGGCCGGGGGTGGAAAGCGCGTCTCCCAGGGCCAGGGTCAGCCCCCAGAGCACCGCGCCCATCAGGATCGAGGCGAAGGCGATGCGGGGCAGGCGATAGCGGAACCGTTCGTCCAGCCGAGCGGCATCGCCCATGGCGCGGCTGCCATGCCACAACTGCCACACCATGACCCAGGCTGAAACGGTCGTTGCCACCGCCGCCGCCAGCCAGCCGATCAGCGGCAAAAGCCCGATGGCCAGCGCCGCGTTCACCACCATCGAGACGACGGCATAGCGAAAGGGCGACCGCGTATCCTCACGCGCGTAGAACAGGGGCTGCAGGACCTTGTGCAGAACGAATGCCGGCA
Source organism: Alphaproteobacteria bacterium (assembly GCA_046569765.1). GTDB lineage: Bacteria > Pseudomonadota > Alphaproteobacteria > Rhodobacterales > Rhodobacteraceae > Tabrizicola. Next base: position 25,081 of record JBKHWC010000033.1, read on the forward strand.
GCCCCGCGCCATAGGCGGCCAGCGCCCAGGCGGTGTTCGCGGTCGCCTCGGGGCCATATTCGCCACGCTGGAAGAGGACGCTGATGATCGGCAGGGCGATCACCATCAGCGCCACGGCTGCAGGCAGCGTCAGCAGCAGTGCGAACTCCGTCCCCCGGTTGAACGAGGCGCGCGAGCCCTCGTGATCCGCGGCCCGCAGACGGCGCGAAAGGTCGGGAAGGAGGACGATGCCAATGGCGATCCCGACGACCCCCAGCGGCAACTGGTAGATCCGGTCGGCGTTGTAAAGCCACACCACCGCGCCATCGGTCAGGCTGGCGACCTGGCGACCGACGATCAGGTTGATCTGGACGACGCCCCCCGCCAGCACGGCCGGGGCAGCGATCACGGCCAGGCGCTTCAGGTCCGGGGTCAGGTGCGGCCAGCGGAAGGGCAGCCGGTACCCCAGATGCCGCACCGCCGCCCAGGTCGCCAGAAGCTGCAGCACGCCCGAGACGGTGACCGACCAGGCCAGCGTCCGCCCCATGTCCCAGCCCATGCGCTCGGCCAGAAGCATCCCGCCGATCATGCTGAGCGACAGAAGCACCGTCACGACCGAGGTGATCACGAACTTGCCGGCGGCGTTCAGCATCCCGGACAAAAGCGCGGTTAGCGAGATGAACAGGATATAGGCAAAGGCGATCCGGCCCAGCGTCACCGCCACGTCGAACCGTTCATCGCCGATGAAGCCCGAGGCCATCAGGACCACCAGCCCCGGCATGAAGACGATGCCCAGGACCGAAAACAGCGTCAGAAAGGCCGCCATGCCCCAGAAGGCATCTCTGGCAAAGCCCTCTGCGTCCTCGTCCGCCTCGACCTTCTTGGCGAACATCGGCACGAAGGCGAAGTTGAAGGCGCCCTCGGCGAAGAAGCGGCGGAACATGTTGGGCAGCGACTGCGCCACGACAAAGGCCTGCGCCACCGTCCCGTCGCCCAGGTAGCGCGCCAGGAAGATGTCGCGCACCAGGCCCGCGACCCGGCTGACCAGGGTCCAGAAGCCCACGGTGACAAAGCCCTTGACCAGGCGGACGGGTTTCATGGCGTGCGGTCTTTCCTGAAACGTTGGGACGGCGCGTCGAGCGCTTCGTGCACTCCTCGCGAGGACGGCACTCTGCGAGGAGTGCACGAAGAGCTCGACGAGCGGCCCCGGGTCATGCCTGGGCGCGCTCCGCGCCCTCGGTAATGGCGGCGCGCAGCTTCTTTTCGAGCGCCTCCTGCCGGTGCTTCTGGTGCAGTTTCAGGCCGAACATGTCCTTGACGTAGAAGCTGTCCACCACCTGTGCGCCATAGGTCGCGATCACGGCAGAGGCAATGTAGATGTTGTTGCTGGCCAGCGTCCGGGTCAGGTCATACAGCAGGCCCGGCCGGTCGCGGGTATCGACCTCGATGATCGTGTAGATGTCCGAGCCTTCGTTGTCGAAGGTGATATGCGTCGGGAAGCGGAACTCGCGGTCGCGCTTCTTCAGCTTGTCGCGGTCCTTCAGCGCCTCGCGCGCCACGACCTCGCCCTTCAGCGTCTTGTCGATCATCTGCCTCAGGCGGGGTAGGCGGCTGATCTCGTAGGGGTGGCCCTCGATATCCTGGACCCAGAAGACGGCAGTGGCATAGCCGTCCTTCGAGGTATAGGTCCGCGCGTCCACGACGTTTGCCCCCACCAGCGCCAGCGCCCCGGCGAGCCGGCTGAAGATGCCGGGATGGTCGGCAAGCGCGAAACAAGCGCGCGTGGCGTCGCGGTCGGGGTCGGGGTGCAGGTCGATGCGGATCTCGTCATCGCCGATTCCGCGCAGAAGCTGGGCGAAGACCTCATGCGTGTCGGTGGACAGACCCTGCCAGTAGGGCGCGTAATGCCGCGTCGTCTCGTGCTCCAGATCGGCCGGGTCCCAGTCGGACAGCCGCTCGCGCAGGGCCCGCGTCGCGTCGACCATCCGGTTCTCGCGGTTCAGCGTCTCAAGCCCGCCCTCAAGCGCGTCGGAGGCCTGCTTGTACAACTGACGCAGCAGCATGGCCTTCCAGTTGTTCCAGGTGCCGGGGCCAACCCCGCGGATATCGCAGACTGTCAGTACTGTCAGCAGGTCCAACCGCCTGCGCGACTTCACCGCCTTGGCAAAGTCCCGCACCGTGCGCGGATCGCCGATATCCCGCTTCTGCGCCGTGTCGGACATGAGAAGGTGGTACCGCACCAGCCATTCCACTGTCTCACATTCCTCGGGCTCCAGCCCCAACCGGGGGCAGACCCGCCGCGCGATCTGTGCGCCAAGGATCGAATGGTCCTCTGGCCGCCCCTTGCCGATATCGTGCAGGAGGAGCGCGACATACAGCACCCGCCGGCTGATCCCGCCCTTGAGGATCGAGGAGGACAGCGGCAGATCCTCGACCAGCTCGCCGCGTTCGATCTGCGCCAGACAGCTGATCGTCTGGATGATGTGCTCGTCGACCGTGTAATGATGGTAGACGTTGAACTGCATCATCGCGACGATCGGCTCGAATTCCGGGATGAAGGCCGACAGGACCCCCAGCTCGTTCATTCGCCGCAAGGAGCGTTCGGGGTTCCCGTGCTTCAGCAGCAGGTCCAGGAACAGTTGCCGCGCTTCGGGGCTCTCGCGCATCTCGTCGTCGATCAGATGCAGGTTCGCAGCCACCAGCCGCATGATGTTCGGATGCAGCAGATATCCGGTCCGCAGCGCCTCTTCGAAGACGCGCAGGAGGTTCAGCTTGTCGGCCAGGAAGGCCTGGGGATCGGCCACGTCGATCCGCCCCTGCACCAGCTTGTAGCCCTTGCGGACGCGTTTGGTCAGCTTGAAGATCCCGAAAAGGCTGGCCTCGCGCTTGGCGTGGCGGGCCTCGAGTTCGGTCAGGAAGATCCGCGTCAGCTCTCCCACCCGCGTGGCCAGGCGGAAATAGTCCTGCATGAAATGCTCGACCGCCCGCCGCCCGCCCGTGTCGCGATAGCCCATCCGCGCCGCCACCTCGACCTGAAGGTCGAAGGTCAGCGTGTCGCTTGGGCGTTTGGCGATGTAGTGCAGATGGCAGCGCACCGCCCAGAGGAAGTCCTCGGCCTGGGCGAAGCTGTCGAATTCCTCGCGCGACAGAAGCCCCGCGCCGACCAGCCCCTCGGCCGAGGGCACGCGGTGCAGATACTTCCCGATCCAGTACAGCGTCTGCAGGTCGCGCAGACCGCCCTTGCCTTCCTTGACGTTCGGCTCAAGCACATAGCGCTGGCCGCCCTGCCGTTTGTGCCGTTCCGCCCGCTCGGCGAGCTTGGCCTCGATGAATTCGGGGCCAGAGTTGCGGAAGAGTTCGGACCAGAGCTTCTGGTCCAGGTCGGTCGCCAGTTCGACATCGCCGCAGATGTAGCGATGCTCCAGCAGCGCGGTGCGGATCGTCACATCCTCGCGTCCCAGACGGATGCAGTCCTTCACCGTGCGGCTTGAATGGCCCACCTTCAGCTTCAGGTCCCACAGGATGTAGAGCATGGTCTCGATCACGCTCTCGGCCCAGGGGGTGACTTTCCAGGGCGACAGGAACAGCAGGTCCACGTCGGATTGCGGCGCCATCTCGGCCCGGCCATAGCCGCCCACGGCGAGGACCGCGATCCGCTCGGCCTCGGTCGGGTTGGCAAGCGGATGGATCAGCATCGCCGCCTCCAGCGCCACGCGGACCAGAACATCGGTCAGCGCCGCCTGGGCCGAGATCAGCGCCCGCGCGGAGCGGGGCGTGGCCAGAAACCGCGCTTCCAGCGCCGCATTGGCAGCGGCCTTCGCCGCCAGCAGATGCCGCACCACCGCCGCCCGCGCGGACTTTGGGTCGCCGGATTCGACCAGGTCCTGCCGGACGGTCGCAAGCAGCGCCTCGGGGTCCGGGATCGGGTGGTCGGACCCCGCCACGGGGGCAGGCAGGGTCTCGGCGGTCAGGCTCACGATATCAGAACCCGGCGCCGCCGAAGCTGCGCGGCGCGCTGTCGATCACCACGACCTGCCCGCCGCGGATCGTCGCCACGGCCAGGCCACGCTCGTTCGTGCCGTTCGGCAGCAGGCGGAAGATGCCCGAGACGCCCGCATATCCCGCCGACTGGGTCAGCGCGTCGCGGGTGATCGGAGCCCCGTTCGACCGGCGCGCCAAGGCACCGATCGCGGCGATCCCGTCATAGGCCAGCCCCGCTACGGCGACGGGCTGGCTGCCATAGGCCGCCTGGTAGCGCGACTGGAACTGCGCATAACGGCCCGGGTCCGGCATGGCGAACCAGCCCCCTTGCACGCCCGGCAGGGCCAGCGCCGCGGGCGGAATGTCCCAGCGGGTCAGGCCGATGAACTGGGTGGTGCTGCGGTCGATCCCGTTGTCGACCAGAAGTTGGCTCAGCAGCGGCAGCGCGCCCGCCGTATCGGCCGTCAGGAACAGCGCCGTCGCGCCCGAGGACCGGGCGGTGCTCACGATGCCCGAGGCCGCCTGGACGATCCCGTTCTGCGAGAATTCATACGAGGTTACGCCCACGACCGACCCACCGGCCGCCGAGACACCGCGCTCGATCGCGGCCTTGCCGACCTCACCCGCGACGTTGCGGTCATGCACGACCAGGATCCGTGACTTGCCGTTGCGCACGGCGTAATTCGCCAGCCGCCGCGCGGTGTTGTCGAAGGTCTGGCCAAGGACAAAGACATTGCCCCCCGCAATGGCCGCGTTGTTCGAGAAGGCCAGGACGTTCACCCCGGAATTCGCCACCGCGACACCGGCCGCATTGGCCTCTTCCGAATAGAACGGCCCCAGGATCACCTGCGCGCCCTCATCCACCGCCTGTTTGGCCAGCGCGCTCGCCTTCGCGGGGCTGCCGCCGGTGCGGTAGACGCGCAGATCGACCTTCACCCCCGACAGGTCCGCCATCGCCAGCCGCGCGGCATTTTCCAGGTTCTTGCCGAAAAGCTCATCCTGCGCCTGGCCCGAGCCCGAGGGGATCAGCAACGCGACCTGCACCGCGCCGCCGCTGCCCTGGGCGGGGCCGGTAGAGGGTCCGCCAGCCGGAACACAGGCCGAAACGACCGCGGCGCAGAGCACAAGGACGGTCTTGCCCAGCGACTTGCGGGCCCGGCGGAATAGGGACAACATGAGATTTCCTCGTTTCAGGCCGCGACGGCATTCAGTCTGGAAGGGTAAAGGGTTCGGAAAGGGAAGTAAACTTGTGAGGCAGACAGCCGACCCCACAGCGCCCCCGGTGTCAGCGCCCCTGCGCGCAATTCCGCCGGGCCTGCACCTGGTCTCGACCCCGATCGGCGCGGCCCGCGACATCACCTTGCGCGCTCTGGACGTCCTGGCTGGGGCGGACGTGCTGGTGGCCGAGGACACGCGGACCCTGCGCCACCTGATGGAGATTCACGGCATCCCGCTCTCGGGGCGCCCGGTGATCGCCTACCACGACCATTCCGGCGAGGGGCAGTTGCAGCGCCTTCTCGCGCTGATCGCCGAGGGCAAAAGCGTGGCCTATGCCTCCGAGGCCGGAACGCCGCTGATCTCCGATCCCGGTTTCGAACTGGCGCGCGCCGTGGCGGCGGCCGGTCTGCCGATGACCGCCGCACCGGGCCCGACAGCGGCGATCTGCGCCCTGACCCTGTCAGGACTGCCGTCGGACCGCTTTCTGTTCGCGGGATTCCTGCCCGCCACCGCCTCGGCCCGCCGCACGGCGCTCGAGGAACTTGCGGGCGTGCAGGCAACGCTGATCCTTTACGAAAGCCCCAAGCGTCTGGCGGCTTTGCTGGCGGACGCCGCGTCCACTTTAGGCGGCGCGCGGCAGGCCGCCATCTGCCGCGAACTGACCAAGCGTTTCGAGGAGGTGCTGCGCGGCACCCTGGCCGAGCTGGCCGAGGCGACCTCCGCGCGCGACCTCAAGGGCGAGATCGTCGTGCTCATCGACCGTGCCGCCCCCAGCGCCGCGACCGAAGACCAGATTGCCGCCGCCCTGGATTCGGCGTTGGCCACCATGTCTGTTAAGGATGCTGCAACTTTCGTGTCGCAAACTCTGAAGGTGTCGCGCAAGATCGTGTACAGTATCGCCCTGTCGCGCAGTCAGGATTAGCCATGCCCTTCGACTTTGTCCCCGCCCCAATCCAGCGACAGCGTTCGGCGCGCGGTCTTGCCAATTACCGTGCCGGCCATGCCGCCGAGGCTGCCGTCGCCCGGCATTACGAAGACCGGGGTATCCCGATCTGTGCCCGCAACTGGCGCGGCTCGGGCGGCGAGATCGACCTGATCGGCCGTAACGGCGACGAGGTGATCTTTGTCGAGGTGAAGTACAGCCGCACGCATGACCTCGCGGCCTCCTACATCACCCCTGGCCAGATCGCGCGCATCTTCGCCACGGTCGATGAATTCCTTGGCGGCGAACCGAAGGGTCTGCTCACCGATGTGCGAATCGACTTGGCCCTGGTCGACGGGCTGGGTCGGATCGAAGTGGTGGAGAACGCTTTCGCGGGCTGAATTGCATCTTCCCCTGGCTTCCGCCATCACTGTGGCGACAAACGCCGGAGAGTGAGATGTCCCTGAAAGTCGCCCTGCAGATGGACCCGATCGGGTCAGTCAACATCAACGCCGATTCGACCTTCCGCATCGCGTTGGAAGCTCAGGCCCGCGGGCACAGGCTCTTTTATTACACGCCGGACCGGCTCGCCTTCGTCGAGGGTCGGGTCCTCGCCCGAGGCTGGTGGATCGAGGTGCGGCGCGAAGTTGGCAACCATGTCAGCTTCGGAGCCGAGACCGAGGTCGACCTGGGAGAGATGGACGTGGTCTGGCTGCGCCAGGATCCGCCCTTCGACATGGGCTATATCACCACAACCCATTTGCTTGAGATGATCCATCCGAAGACGCTGGTGGTGAACGATCCATTCTGGGTCCGGAACTCGCCAGAGAAACTCCTGGTGCTGCGCTTCCCCACGTTGACCCCCCCCACGGCCATCGCCCGCGATCTGGAGACGATCCGGGCCTTCAAGGCCCGGCATGGGGATATCATTCTGAAACCGCTCTATGGCAACGGCGGGGCTGGTGTGTTTCGGCTGGACCCGAACGACCGCAACCTTTCCAGTCTGCATGAGCTGTTCATGGGGATCAATCGCGAGCCCCTGATCGTGCAGAAATTCCTGCCGGCGGTCGAGAAGGGGGACAAGCGGGTGATTCTGGTGGATGGCGAGCCGGTGGGGGCCATCAACCGGGTCCCGCAGGCGGGGGAGACGCGGTCGAACATGCATGTCGGCGGGCGGCCGGAGAAGGTGGGACTGACCGAGCGGGATCGCGAGATTTGCCGGGTGATCGGGCCGGTCCTGCGTGAGAAGGGGCAGGTCTTTGTCGGGATCGACGTGATCGGCGACTGGCTGACCGAGATCAACGTGACCTCGCCCACCGGGATCCAGGAGCTGGAGAGGTTCGACGGGACCAATGCGGCGGCTCGGATCTGGGAGGTGATCGAGGCGAAACGGGCCGGATGATGTCCACGCGTGGCGGGTAAGTCAGGCCCAGCGATTTCAAGGACTTGGTCGCGCGCTTTAACGAATCT
>JBKHWC010000034.1:0-30825 GCA_046569765.1 Alphaproteobacteria bacterium
TCAGGCGGCGCCCACCCGCCCTCCCTGCCGCCCTCAGGGGGGCCGGGCGCAGCCGCGCCGGGAACCATCTGCCGCGCGGGCGGGTTGGTCCAGCAACCGGGTGCCGATCCGGCCCCCCTTGCATGGAGATCCCGAGATGTTCGAGGAGATGATACCGCTGCTGGCGTTGTTCACCTTTCTGGCCGTGGTCGTGCTGGCCCTGATCAGAAAGGAGCGCACGCTGGACCGCAAGCGCGACCCGAATGCGCCGATTTCGACCCTGGCGAAGGATGGGAAATACGGCGGCCTGGCCTTTCTGCAGCCGCTCGCCGTGCGGGTCGTCGTTCCGCGCGATCCGATGAACCGGGCGGTGCTGCTGGACGCGCGGCGTTACTGAGCTGCGGGCGGCCGTTCCGGCACCCAGCCGCCGTCGCAGGCGACCAAGCGGAAGCGGAAGCGACAGGTGACGGTGCTGCCCTCGGGCAGGCGAAAACTGGTGCTGTAGCCGAACTGGATGGCGCGGGCTTCGATCAGACGGGCCTCGTCCGGCAGGGGGCCGCGGATCGGAAGCTGGGTCGGGATCCGCTCGTCAGCGCGGGTCAAGGCGAGGATCGGGCGGGTGCCAAGCTCGCTCAGCGCGAGGGCGGAGCCGAGGTTCGTCAGGGCGAACCAGAGGACGGCGAGGACGATCAGGGCGACGGGGATCCACTTGCGCATCGGGTTCTCCGGTCGGAAACAGGGGCGCGACGGGGCGCCCCTGCGTAGGGTGTGCTTGCAGCACACCCTTGTCTGAGGGCCGTTGGTTGCGGGCCCTTAGTTGCGAGCCCTTAGTTGCGAGCCTTGTCGACCATCTTGCCCTTGGAGATCCAGGGCATCATCGCGCGCAGCTTCTCGCCGACCTGTTCGATCTGATGCTCGTCGTTGATGCGGCGGGTCGCCTTGAAGAAGGGCTGGCCGACAGCGTTTTCCTGCATGAAGTCGCGGACGAACTTGCCGGTCTGGATGTCGCGGAGGACTTCCTTCATGCGCTTCTTGGTCTCGTCATAGGGCAGGATGCGCGGGCCCGAGACATATTCGCCATATTCGGCGGTGTTGGAGATCGAGTAGTTCATGTTCGCGATGCCGCCTTCGTAGATCAGGTCCACGATCAGCTTCACTTCGTGCAGGCATTCGAAATAGGCCATCTCGGGCTCATACCCGGCTTCCACCAGGGTCTCGAAGCCCATGCGGATCAGCTCGACAAGGCCGCCGCAGAGGACAGCCTGCTCACCGAAGAGGTCGGTTTCACATTCCTGGCGGAAGTTGGTCTCGATGATGCCCGAGCGGCCGCCGCCGATGGCGGAGCAGTAGGAGAGGCCGATTTCCATCGCCTTGCCGGTCGCGTCCTGGTGGACCGCGACGAGGCAGGGCACGCCGCCGCCCTTGACATATTCGCCGCGCACGGTGTGGCCGGGGCCCTTCGGCGCCATCATGATGACGTCGACGCCCTTCTTCGGCTCAATCAGGCCGAAGTGCACGTTCAGGCCGTGGGCGAAGGCGATGGCGGCGCCTTCGCGCAGGTTGTCGTGGACGTACTGCTTGTAGGTCGCGGCCTGCAGCTCGTCGGGCATGGTGAACATGATCAGGTCGCACCAGGCGGCCGCTTCGGCGATGCCCATGACCTTCAGGCCCTCGGCTTCGGCCTTCTTCGCCGAGGGGCTGCCCTCGCGCAGGGCGACGACGACGTTCTTCGCGCCCGAATCGCGCAGGTTCAGCGCATGGGCGTGGCCCTGCGAGCCGTAGCCGAGGATGGCGACCTTCTTGTCCTTGATCAGGTTCACATCGCAATCGCGATCGTAGTAAACGCGCATTCTGGCGTCCTCCTTGGTGTTGATGGCGGCACAATAGGGGTTTTCCCGGCGCGGACCGTGCAATCTTTGACGGCGCACGAGTTTTCTGCGAAAACTCATTCTCGTTTCCGGCATCAGGTGAAAATATCATGCAACTGGATGACACCGACCGCCGGATCCTGCGGCACTGGCTGGCGGAGCCGTCACTGGAGCGCGCGGCGCTGGCCGAACGGGCGGGGGTCACGGCGGCGACGCTGTGGCGGTGGCTGGACCGGCTGCGCAGCGCCGGGGTGATCCGGTCCGAGGGGGCGGCGATCGACTGGCGGGCCTTGGGCTTCGCGGTCGAGGTCTCGCTGCGCTTCACGCTGGACAAGACCAACCCGCGGGCCTTTGATGAGTTCATCGTGGCGGCGCGCGACGTGCCCGAGGTGATCGGGATCGAGACCTTCCTCGGCCGCGTCGATGTGCGCCTGAACGTCATCGCCCGCGACATGGGGCACTGGACCGGGATCTACCGCGACCGCATCCTGACGCTGCCCCATATCGCCGAGGTGGAGGCGCTGATGCTGGTCTCGACCATCAAGGACAGCGGGGGGCTGCCGTTATGATCGATCTGGACGATACCGACCGGGCGATCCTGCGGACGCTGGTCGCGGACGGGACGCTTTCGGCCGGAGAGCTGGGGCGCCGCCTTGGCCTGTCCCAGCCCGCGGCCTGGCGGCGGGTGCGGCGGTTGGAGGAGGCCGGCGTCATCAGAGGGCTGGCGGTGGAGGTCGACCGCGAGAAGCTGGGCTTCGGGGTCACGGTGTTCCTGGGCGTGAAGCTGGCCACCAAGGGCCGGGTGAGCCTGGAGGATTTCGAACGCGCGGTGCAGGCGATCCCAGAGGTGCAAGTGGTGCAGCATGTGCTGGGCCTGTTCGATTATCGCCTGCGGGTGGTGGCGCGGGACATCGCGGACTTCGAGCGCGTTCTGCGACGCCGGATCATGACGCTGCCGGGGGTGGGTAACGTCGAGGCGAATGTCCTTCTGACCGAGGAACGTCGCCCCGGACCCCTGGGCGTGGCGGAAACGGTTGCGAATCCGTGATCCGGCGCGGCTAGGGTCGGGGCCGCTCCTCGTCGCATTGCATGCATTCGTCGCGATGAGGAGACGAAGTCGAACGAAGAGCCGCCCCTTGGAGACGCCATGAAGATTGCGAAGCTGGAAACCTTTGACACGCCCCATGTCTGTTTCGTGAAGGTCACCGCGGACACGGGCGACGTCGGCTGGGGCCAGACCTCGACCTATCAGGCCGACATCACGGCGGAGATCTTCCACCGCCAGGTCGCGCCCCATGCGCTGGGGACCGAGGTCGCCGAGCTTGAGGACACCCTGCGCCGGATCTACGAGCGCGAACACAAGTTTCCCGGCAGCTATCTGCGCCGGGCGCAGGCGGGGCTGGATACGGCCGTCTGGGACCTGCGCGGCAAGGTGGCGGGCAAGCCCGTTGTCTCGCTTCTGGGGGGGACGCCCGGCCGCGTGCGGGCCTATGCCAGTTCGATGAAGCGAGACATCACGCCCGAGGACGAGGCCGCGCGCTTCGTGAAGCTGCGGGACGACTTCGGCTTCGATGCCTTCAAGTGGCGCGTCGGTGCGGAAGTGGGGCGCGACCAGGACGAATGGCCGGGGCGAACAGAAGCCGTTATTCCCATTGTTTCCAAGGCACTCGGCGACGATGTTGAGAAACTGGTTGATGGGAACTCCTGCTATTCGCCGAAGCGCGCCATCGAAGTCGGCCGGATGCTGGAGGACAACGGCATCACCCATTTCGAGGAACCGTGCCCCTATTGGGAAGTCGATCAGACGGCTCAGGTCCGCGCGGCCCTGTCGCTGGACGTGGCGGGGGGCGAGCAGGATTGCGAGCTGACAGCCTGGCAGCTGGCCATCGAGCACAAGGCGGTGGACATCCTGCAGCCGGATATCCTGTATCTGGGCGGCATGTACCGTACGCTGGAGGTCTGCCGGATGGGGCAGGCGGCGGGCCTGCCGATCACGCCGCATGCGGCGAACCTGGGCCTGGTGACGATGTGCACCATGCACCTTCTGCGCGCGATCCCCAATCCGGGGAAATACCTGGAGTTCTCGATCGAGGGGCTGGACTATTATCCTTGGCAGGATGGCCTCTTTCTTGATGACCCCTACCGGATCGAGGATGGTCATGCCATCGTGACGGACGCGCCCGGCTGGGGCGTCGAGATCAACCCCGACTGGCTGGCCCGTGCCCGCCACCGTGTTTCTGAAAGGACCTGAGATGCCCGGACTTCATGCCCATATCGACCCCGAGGGACTGGAGGAATTCTCGGTTGTCTTCACCGACCGTTCACTGAACCACATGTCGGCGCGATTCCAGCAGGTGATGCGCGACGTCTCGGGGATGCTGAAGGAGGTCTACAAGGGCTCGGCCGTGGCGTTGGTTCCGGGGGGCGGATCCTATGCGATGGAGGCCGTCGCCCGGCAGTTCGGCAAGGGGCGCGTGCTGATCGTGCGCAACGGCTGGTTCAGCTATCGCTGGACGCAGATCTTCGAGGCGGGCGGCTTCGCGGCCGAGACGGTGGTGGTGATGGCGCGGCAAACCGGGAATGATGCCCGGGCACCCTACGCCCCGCCGCCGATCGAGGAGGTGGTGGCGAAGATCCGCGAGGTTCGCCCCGAGGCGGTCTTCGCGCCGCATGTCGAGACCTCGGCCGGGATCATCCTGCCCGACGATTACATCGCGCAGATGGCGGCGGCGGCGCATGAGGTGGGCGCGCTGATGGTGCTGGACTGCATCGCAAGCGGGTGCATCTGGGTGGACATGGCCGCGACGGGCGTGGATGTGCTGATTTCGGCGCCGCAGAAGGGCTGGTCTGCCTCTCCCAGTGCGGGGGTGGTGGTGCTGTCCCCGGCGGCTGAGGCGCGGCTGGCCGAGACGACGTCGAACAGCTTTGCGCTGGATCTGAAGAAGTGGCGGTCGATCATGGAGGCCTACGAGAAGGGCGGCCATGCCTATCACGCCACGATGCCGACCGATGCGATCCTGGGCTTCCGCGATGCGATGGTCGAGACGCAGGCGATGGGGTTCGAGGCGGCGAAGGCTGCGCAATGGGCCTTGGGACGCGCGGTGCGGGCGATGCTGGCCGGCAAGGGCGTGGCCTCGGTCGCGGCCGAGGGGTTCCAGGCGCCGGGGGTGGTGGTGAGCTATACCAACGATCCCGAGGTGCATAACGGCGCGAAATTCCGGGCCGAGGGCTTGCAGATCGCGGCCGGGGTGCCCTTGCAGGTCGGCGAGGGACCCGAGTTCAAGACCTTCCGCCTGGGCCTCTTCGGGCTGGACAAGCTGAAGGACGTGGACGGGACCGTGGCGCGGCTGAAGCGGGCGGTGGACGCGGTGCTGTGATCACGGCGGCCGGGGCCCTTGCGCCCCGGCGTCACCCCTGCGCCTGTCGCCCGACGCCAAGGCCCGCGCGCATCAGCGTCTGGCGCACCGGCCGGGCGCTGTAGAGCAGGTCCAGCGCCTTGGCGCGCAGGTCGCGCAGGGGCTGCGCACCGGCCATGGAGGCGCGGTTCAGAAGGTCGATCCCGGTGACGCGGGCCTGCACCTCCCAGTGGCGGCGGCGGTGGTAGGCTTCCGTCACCGCAGGGACGCCGGGGTCTTCGCGGTGCTGCTGGGCAAGGTCCAGAAGGCAGGCGAGGTCGGCCAGCGACATGTTCAGCCCCTGCGCGCCGATCGGCGGGACGACATGGGCGGCCTCGGCCATCAGGATGCTGCGCTGGCCCGACATGCGGTCGGCGATCCGGCTGATGATCGGCCAGACCGAGCGGCGGCTGACCAGCGTCAGCGGCCCGAGAACGCCCGAGGAGCGGGCGGTCATCTCGGCCTCGAATTCCGGGACGGGGAGGGAGGCCAGGCGCGCGACCTCATCGCCATGTTCCATCCAGACCACGGCCGAGGCGGGCTGGCCCTCGCGGTCGGGAAGGGGGACCAGGGTGAAGGGCCCGCCCGAGCGGTGGACCTCGGTCGAGACATTGCTGTGCGGCAGCGGGTGGGTCACGGCGAAGGCCAGCGCCTTCTGGCCGTAGCGGAAGGTGCGGGCGGCGATCCCCAGCGCCTCACGCACGGGGGAGTCGCGGCCATCGGCGCCGATCACCAGCCGGGCGGAGACCTGGGAGCCGTCGGTAAGCGTCACCAGCGCCTCGGTCTCGCGGGTCAGAAGCCGGGCGAAGCCGGTGCCGATCCGAAGGGAGACATTGGGGAGTTCCGCGATCCGGCCCAACATCTCGCGCCGCAAAAGCCAGTTCGGCAGGTTCCAGCCGAAGGGCGCGTCCGAGATGTCGGCGGCGTCGAAGTCCTTGGTCAGCCGCGCCTCGGTCGTCTCTCCGCCCGCGTCGATGATCCGCATCACCTGCAAAGGTGCGGCGTGGGGGGCAAGGCGGGCCCAGAGGCCCGCGCCCTCCAGCACCTGGCGCGACGGTTGCAGGAAGGCGGTGGTGCGCAGATCGGCCCCGGCATCGGCGGCCTCGGTCACCGGGGGGGTGGGATCGACGCAGATCACGCGGAACCCGGCCGAGCCCAGGGCGCAGGCGGCGGTCAGCCCCGCGACGCCACCGCCGGAAATCAGGATATCGGTCGTCTCGCGCATCATCTGCCCTCCGCTGGCCAAGATTAGGCCGGGGGGCGGGGAAGGACCAGAGGACAGGTTGTCCTAGGGCACCGTGACCCAGATCAGCAGCACGAAGATCACCGGGACCAGCGCCACGGCGGTCAGGACCAGCGCGGGCAGGCCCCAGGCCTGGATCGCAAGGACAAGCGCGGTCAGGGCGATGACGACAAGATAATAGATCGTGTCGATCTCACGCTCTACCTCGCGGACCACGCGGCCGACGACGGGAAGGGAGCGCACAAGGCGCGACAGGGTGCTGCGGCGGGGGGTGAGCGTCTCGAAACTCTGGGTGGTCATGGCTGTCTCCGTTTTCCCGGAGATAGGGGCGGGCGGCGGTCCAGGTCAGTGTGACGCTTCGTCACCCCTTCAGGTGCCGAAGGAAGGCCGCGAGGTCATCGGTGTGGTGATGGATATGCGGCGCAGGCTCGGGCGCGGGGGCGACATGGACGGTGCGCATGCCAAGGTCATGCGGCACGGCGAGGTTGCGCGGGTCATCCTCGAACATGGCGGCGCGGGTCGGGTCGAGCCCGTCCTTGCCAAAGACGGTGGCGAAGGCGCGGGCGTCGGGCTTGGGGTGGAACTCGGCATGCTCGACCCCGTAGATCGCGTCGAATAGACCGGCAAGCCCCCGGGCCGAAAGGACTTTTTCCGCATAGGGCGCGCAGCCGTTGGTATAGACGATCTTGCGGCCGGGCAGGTCCTGGATGCTTTGTGCCAGGCCCGGATCGGGGGTGAGGACCGAGAAATCGATGTCATGCACCTCGGTCAGATAGGGGCCGGGATCGACGCCGTGTTCGGTCATCAGGCCCGCGAGTGTGGTGCCATAGGTCTGCCAGTAATAGGCCCGCAGATGGTCGGCCCGGGCCCGGTCGACCTGCAGGGCGCGCATCACCCAGTCGGTCATCCTGACCTCGATCTGGTCAAAGAGCCGCATGTGCGGCGGGTAAAGCGTGTTGTCCAGGTCGAAGACCCAGGTCGCGACATGAGAGAATGTGGGCGTCATCGGCGTGATCTAGTGCCGGGGCGCGACCTTTGGAAGGGTTGATCGTGGTGTGGCGCGCAGGATAGGGTCCGCCGGATGGAAATCGGGGGGCCGGGCCAGTGCAGAAAGACGCCTATACTTTGATCCTGGAGGCGATCGAGGCCGGGGTCTACAAGCCGGGCGACCGGCTGGTCGAAAGCGAACTGGCCGAGCGGCTGGGGGTCAGCCGCACCCCGGTGCGCGAGGCGCTGCAGCGGCTGGAGACCCAGGCGATGCTGACGCGGGACGGTCGCAGCCTGATCGTGGCCTCGCTGGACCACAACCAGCTGGCCGAGCTTTACGCGGTGCGGACCGAGCTTGAAGGGCTGGCGGCACGGCTGGCGGCGCGGCATGCGACGCCCGAGGAGGTGCGGGTCCTGCGCAGCATGGTGGCGGAGGATCGGGGGCTGCTGGGTGGCGATCCGCGCGCCTTGTCCCGGGCGAACAAGCGGTTCCACAAGCAGATCCACCTGGCCAGTCACAACCGCTTTCTGGTGCAGCAGCTGGATCTGGTGCATCGGGCGATGGCGCTGATGACCAACACCTCCTTCGCGGCCGAGGGGCGGGACGAGGTGGCGCTGGAAGAGCATGACCAGATCGTCGCGGCGATCGAGGCGGGGGATGGCGAGGCGGCCTATCAGGCGCTGAAATCGCATATCAGCAAGGCCTTCGAGACGCGGCTGCGAGTCGATGCGGGCGAGTTGAAGCTGCGCTGATCACTTGGCCGCGTGGTCAAAGAGGCCATGCGTGGTCTTGTCCCAGTAGAAGGGGCGGGTCGCCAGTTCCCATAGCCCCTTGTAGCCGGCCAGCGAGGCCAGCGGGAAGTAGAGCTTCATCGTCGGCACCCAGAGCAGGCTGAGCCTCTGGCCGCTGCGGCGCAGACCGAGGATGCCGATTGCAAGATTCGCGGCCTCGGACAGCAGGAAGATCGTGACCATGGCCCAGACTGCGGCCGGCGGCAGGGCGGCGAGCAGCGGGTGGTCAAGACCGAAGGGCACGAGCCAGAAGGTCCAGGCGATGGGTGACAGCAGGAATTGCGCGATGGTGCCCAGGAACAGGACCTGCACGCCGAAGAAGCGCCAGGGCCCAAGCTGGCGCCAGAGCAGAACCGGGTCGCGCATGTGGATTGCCCAGGTCATCATGTAGCCTTTGAGCCAGCGCGATCGCTGCTTGATCCAGGGCAAGGCGCGGCAGTTCGCCTCCTCTCCCGTGACGGTGTCGACGAAATCGGTACGGTAGCCATGCCGCGCGAGGCGAAGGCCAAGATCGGCATCCTCGGTCACGTTATGGGCGTCCCAGGCGCCCAGACGCTCCAGCACGTCGCGGCGGAAGAACAGCGTCGTGCCACCCAGGGGCACGACGAGGCCAAGGCGGGCGACACCAGGCAGGATCAGGCGGAACCAGCCGGCATATTCGATGGTGAAACAGCGGCTGAGCCAGTTGGTCGTCGGGTTGTAATAGTCAAGCACGCCTTGCAGGCAGGCGACCTCGGGGCCGGAACGCTGGAACTGGGCGACGACTTTCTTCAACTGGTCGGGGTCGGGCGCGTCCTCGGCGTCGTAGACGCCGACGATGGCGCCGCGGGCGTAGACGAGCGCGTGGTTCAGCGCACGGGGCTTGGTCTTGACCGTGCCGCGCGGGACGGTGACGACGCGCATCCAGGCCGGAAGCTCGGACCCCGCAAGGGCGGCACGGGTCATCTGGTCGTCCTCCTCGACCACGAGGAGGACGTCGAGCAGCTCCTCCGGGTAGTCCAGCCGGGCCAGGCGGGCGACGAGGCGCGGGGCGATGTCGCTTTCGCGGTACAGCGCGACGATCAGCGTGATGATCGGGTCGATCCCGCCGTCGGGCGTGGGGGAGGCGGTGCTGGGCCGGGTAAGGGCGGCGACCATGGCCAGGACTTTCAGCGCGACAAGCAGGAACAGGCTGCCGACGAAGAGCGCGAGAAGGCAAAGCGCAAGGGCAAGCGGCGCGGTCCAGGCAAGGGTGGCGCAGAGCAGGAGGATGGCCAGAACGCGCGGCGAGCGGGTCAGGCGCGGCCAGGAGCGGCAGCTTTCCGCAAGCGCGACGCGGGTTTCGGCCGCGCGGGAGAGAGCGGGGCCAGCCAGGTGGTGCACGGCTTCCTCGACCGCGCGGGGGGCGGCCATGGCGGGGCAGACGGGACCAAGCCGGGCTTCCAGCCAGGCGCGCAGGCGGGGAAATTCTGCGGGGCGTGAGGTGGCGACAACGGTCACATCCCCCGCCCGGCGCCAGGGCACAAGGCCGAGCCGCAGGCAGTCGGCGGCGCCGAGCATGTCGACCAGGCGTGCATCGGGCGGCTGAGCCAGCGGATCGACGAGGCCCATGCCCCAGTTCCGCGCCTGCACGGACAAGAGGTCGCGTTCCACCACCAGGCCGCGCGCACGCAGGACATCGGGCAGACGCCCGGCTTCACGCCCCTTGTGCGAGAGGGCGCTGACCACATCCTCGGACCCGACGACCCCGTCGCGCAGCAGCGCAGCCCCCATTGCGAGCCGCCGGATCGGGGCGGTCGGCACGCCGGGCTGGGGGATGCGCTGCGCGAGGCTCATTCCTCGCACCTAGCGCATCGCGGGTTAACAGAGGGTTAACTTCCTAGCGGCGGGCCTGCATCGCCTGGGCAAAACGCTCGAACAGGTAGAAGCTGTCCTGCGGGCCGGGTGAGGCTTCGGGATGGTACTGGACCGAATAGATCGGCTTGCCATCCACCGCGATGCCGCAATTGGTGCCGTCGAAAAGGCTTACATGTGTCTCGCTGACGCCCTTGGGCAGGGTGTCGGCGTCCACGGTAAAGCCGTGATTCATCGAGGTGATCTCGACCTTGCCGGTCGTCAGGTCCTTGACCGGGTGGTTCGCGCCGTGGTGGCCGTGGTTCATCTTGCGGGTCTTGGCGCCAAGCGCCAGCGCCAGCATCTGATGGCCCAGGCAGATCCCGAACAGCGGCAGGTCCCTGGCCAGAACGCCCTGGATCATCGGCACGGCGTATTCGCCGGTCGCGGCCGGGTCACCAGGGCCGTTCGAGAGGAACACGCCTTCGGGATTATGGGCCAGGACCTCTTCGGCGGTGGCGGTGGCGGGAAGTACGGTGACCTCGCAGCCGACCGAGGCAAGGCACCGCAGGATGTTGCGCTTGGCGCCGTAGTCGATGGCGACGACGCGAAGGCCCGGCCCTTCGCGGCGGGTATAGCCCTCGGGCCAGGCCCAGCGTTTCTCGTCCCAGCGGTAGCTTTGCGCGCAGGTCACGTCTTTCGCCAGATCAAGACCGACCAGGCCCTTCCAGGCGCGGGCCTTGGAAACCAGCGTCTCGATGTCGAAGTTGCCTTCGGGATCATGTGCCAGGGTCACATGTGGCGCGCCCTGCTGGCGGATCGCCCGGGTCAGCCGCCGCGTGTCGATCCCGCCGATGCCGATCCGGCCGATCTTCCGCAGCCAGTCCGTCAGCTCACCCGTCGCGCGCCAGTTCGAGGGTTCCGTCGGGTCCCATTTCACCACCATGCCGGCAGCGGCGGGGGTGCCGGTCTCATCATCCTCGGCGGTGACGCCGGTGTTGCCGATGTGCGGGAAGGTGAAGGTCACGACCTGGCCCGCATAGGAGGGGTCGGTCATGATCTCTTGATACCCGGTCATCGCGGTGTTGAACACCAGTTCGGCCACGGTTTCCCCGGTCGCGCCGAAGCCCCGGCCGTAGAAGATGGTGCCATCGGCAAGGGCCAGGCAGGCGGTAGGCTTCTGCGGCGCAGGCATGGGCGACTCTCCTATCGGCAAATTGCGCGGAACCTACGGGCAGGGGTGGGAAGGGTCAAGTCATTCTGCGAAATGGTTTTTCATTGAGATTCAATGGTTTGGCAAAAGAGCCCCCGGTTGCGGCCCGGCGCGGTTCGGGCTATTCTGCGGAACTTGGGGAAACTACGGGGAAACCAGCACATGCTTCTGCGCGACCGGCTGCAGACGGCTCTGAAAGAGGCCATGAAGGCGAAGGAGGCCGACAGGCTGTCCACGCTGCGCCTGATCAACGCCGCCATAAAGGACCGCGAGATCGCCATCCGGGGCGAGGCCGAAGCGGGCGAGGTCGGTGAGGCCGAGATCCTGCAGATCATGGGCAAGATGGTGAAGCAGCGCCAGGAATCGGCCCGTGCCTATGAGGAAGGCGGGCGGCTGGAGCTGGCCGAGAAGGAACTGGCGGAAATCGCGGTGATCCAGGAGTTCCTGCCGCGCCAGATGACCGAGGCCGAGATCGCGGCGGCGGTCGATGCGGCGGTGGCCGAGACGGGTGCGGCCAGCATCCGCGACGTGGGCAAGGTGATGGCAGCCCTGAAGGCGCGCTACACCGGCCAGATGGATTTCGGCGCGGTTGGCGCGCTGGTAAAGGGGCGGCTGGGCTAGGGCCGCGGCCCTCGGACGGCCAGCCAGGCGATGGCCAGCCAGATGGCGGCGCGGAAGGGCAGGGTAAGCGCGGTGCGCAGTTCGACCGGGGCGCCGGTCAGGGCGTAGAGGGTGAAGCCCAGGAAGACGGCAAGGGTCGCAAGGCCGATCGCCAGCGCGATCCAGCGCGCGGCGGGGAGGTTCCGCCAAAGCGCATAGGCCCCCGCCAGATAGGCGAAACCGGCTGCGGTGTTGAAGATCACCACGAAGGGAACGACTGCGCCCGCGGCCTCTTGCGCGGACCTGGGGCCGAAGAGGACCATGCCACCGCTGAAGATGGTCAGCACGCCGAAGAGCGCGGCGGCGATGGCGATGGCGCGGGGCCAGCGAGCGGTCTGGGTCATGGCGGACCTTCAAGGGCGTTGGCCCCCTTTTGCCCCAGGTTCGGCGCGTGCGCCTTGACCGGAATCAAGTCAGCGCAAGGTGTGCAGCCTGGATTGCAGCTCGTCCTTCAGTGCGATGCGTTCGTCCTCGGACAGGAAGGCACCCAGTTCGACCTCGCGCCCCTCGCCCTTCAGCGTCAGGTAGTTCGGCACCGGGCCGCCCTTTTCGTGCAGAGTGACGCGCAGCCAGTAGGGATTCGCCTCCCAATCCTGGCGGCGGCCCCTCGGCCCGTGGCGGACCAGCGTGATCCTCTCGCGGCCAAGGCGCAGGTCCTCGACGATATCGCGGTCGCGACCGTTCTTGCGCAGCGCGAACCAGATCGCCCAGATCGCGGCCAGCAGGAAGGGAAGGAGCGCCCAGACCACCGGACTGCCGAGGATGCCGAAGAGCGGCACCGCGATCAGGGCGGCGGTCAGGCCGACGAACCAGACGAAGCCGCGCTGGTCCAGCGAACGGTGCGGCCAGAGATGCAGGCGGTCCTCGCCGCCGTCGGGGGGAAGCCATTCATAGGGCATGGGCGCAATCTAGAGGTGCTGCGGCCAAGGAAAAGGGGGGTCAGCCCTTGATCTGGTCGAGGAAACTGCGGAAGGCCGTGCGGTAGGCGGCCGGGTCCTCGGCATGGGAGCCAAGGTGGTCGGCCCCGGTCCAGAGGGTCACGGTGGGCGCGGTCCGTGCAGTCGCGAGGGTCTCGGCGGGGCCGATGGGCGTGATCCGGTCGCCGGTGCCATGGGCAAGGAACAGGGGGCCGGGGAAGGCGGCATAGGTCGCGCCGACCTCGGCCTGCGCGAGGTCGAGGCCGGTCATGCCGGGCAGGATCAGCGTGGCGGCCCAGGCCATCGGGCGGGGGAAGGGGTTGCCGCTGGTTTCGGCCAGATGCGCCAGTACGGCCGAGAAGCTGAGCGCGGGACTGTCCAGTGCGATGGCCTGCACCCGGTCGGCATGGGCGCTGCGCTGCAGGAACTGCCCCAGCACGGCGGCCCCCATCGATTCGGCGACGATCAGGACCGGCGCAGCCTCGGGGCCGGAGAGGCGGAGGACGGCGGCCTCGAGGTCGGGCCATTCCTCCAGCCCGAAGGCGTAGCGGCGGTCCGGGGTGGCGGGGGCGGAAGGGTCGTTGCGGTAGCTGATCAGAAGCGTGGTCCAGCCCGCCTCATGCAACAGGGACAGGTGGCGGTAGCCATCCTCTCGCGCGCCGGCGATGCCGTGGACATAAAGCGCGCGGCCGACCTCGGGCCCGGCGGCGGGGACGAGCCAGGCCTCGGCCGGGCCGAGGGGCGTCTCGATCGGCAGGGTCTGGAAGGGCAGGGACAGCGCCCTGTCCGGGGTGCCGCGGTAGCCAAGGACCAGCGGATCCTCGGGCGGGGTGGCCAGCGCGATGGCCGAGGCGATGGTGCCCACGGTCAGCAACTGCGCCGCGGCGCGGGCAATGAAATAGCCGGTCAGCGCGACATAACCCGTCCCGGCAAGCGCCAGGATGAAGACCAGGACGAGGATCAGGCGCATGGGGACTCCGTTGCAAAGGAAAAGGCCCCGGGATCGTCCCGGGGCCTTTCGGTGCGCTGCGCCTTAGTGGGCGTGCGACTTGTCCCAATCCTCACGCTTGGGCAGCTGCTCGAACGTGTGTTCGGGCGGCGGGGAGGGCAGGGTCCACTCCAGCGTGTCGGCATATTCGTTCCAGTAGTTCTTCTCGGTCACGCGGCGACCGGCGGTCAGGGTGTAGAACACGATGCCGATGAAGAACACGAACGAGGCGAAGGACAGGAAGGCGCCGATCGAGGAGAACCAGTTCCAGTAGGCGAAGGCCTCCGGGTAGTCGATGTAGCGGCGCGGCATGCCCTGACGGCCCAGGAAGTGCTGCGGGAAGAAGGTCAGGTTCGAACCGATGAACATCATCCAGAAGTGCAGCTTGCCCGCCCATTCCGGGTACTGCCGGCCCGACATCTTGCCCATCCAGAAGTAGATGCCGGCGAAGATCCCGAACACGGCGCCCAGGCTCATCACATAGTGGAAGTGCGCCACGACATAGTAGGTGTCGTGATAGGCGCGGTCCACGGGGGCCTGGCTGAGGACGATGCCGGTGACGCCGCCCACGGTGAAGAGGAACAGGAAGCCGAAGGCCCAGAGCATCGGCGTCTTGAACTCGACCGAGCCGCCCCACATCGTCGCGATCCACGAGAAGATCTTCACGCCGGTCGGCACCGCGATGACCATCGTCGCCAGCATGAAGTAGCTCTGCTGGGTCAGCGACATGCCGGCGGTGTACATGTGGTGCGCCCAGACGACGAAGCCCAGGACACCGATCGCCACCATCGCGTAGACCATCGGCAGATAGCCGAAGATCGGCTTGCGCGAGAAGGTCGCGATGACCTGGCTGATGATCCCGAAGGCCGGGATGATGATGATGTAGACTTCCGGGTGGCCGAAGAACCACAGGATGTGCTGGTAGAGGACCGGGTCACCGCCGCCCGAGGGCGAGAAGAAGGTGGTGCCGAAGTTGCGGTCCGTCAGCAGCATGGTGATCGCACCGGCCAGCACCGGCAGGGCCAGCAGGATCATCCAGGCGGTGACGAAGATCGACCAGGCGAAGAGCGGGACCTTGTGCAGGGTCATGCCCGGCGCGCGCATGTTCAGGAAGGTGGTGATGATGTTGATCGCGCCCAGGATCGACGAGGCGCCCGACAGATGGACGGCGAAGATCGCCAAGTCCATCGCATAGCCGCCTTCGGCCGTGGTCGACAGCGGCGGGTACAGCACCCAGCCCACGCCCGCACCGGTCCCGAGGTCGCCGCCGCCGCCCGGGGCGAAAAGCGAGGCCACCGCCAGCGAGGTGCCGGCGATGTACAGCCAGAACGACAGGTTGTTCATGCGCGGGAAGGCCATGTCCGGCGCGCCGATCTGCAGCGGCATGAAATAGTTGCCGAAGCCGCCGAACAGCGCCGGGATCACGACGAAGAACATCATCAGGATGCCGTGCGCCGTGACGGTGACGTTCCAGAGATGCCCGTTCGGGGTGCAGGTCGCGGCGCCATCGGCCACCAGGCGCATGCCCTCCTGGCACATGTACTGGACACCGGGCTCCATCAGCTCCATCCGCATGTAGACGGTGAAGATGACCGAGATCAGGCCGACGATCCCGCCTGCGAACAGGTAGAGGATGCCGATGTCCTTGTGGTTCGTCGACATGAACCAGCGGGTGAAGAACCCGCGTGTGTCATGCTCATGGCCGTGAATGGCTGCGTCCGCCATGGGGCTGCTCCCGCTTTTTCGTCTGTGTCATGCCAGTGCAGCCCGAAGACAGGCCGCCCGGTTCCCTTGTTCCCAAGTCTTTAGCGGCCGTGCGGAGTTGTCGCAATGCATGACTTTGCCGCAGGGGGCAGAATTTGCCCCGGAAAACGGCAGGGGCACGGGCCTGTTCCGGCGCCGCGCCCCTTGGGTAACCCACTGGCCGGGGTCGCTTACTGTGCGACCGAGGCGAGGTAGGCGGCGACGTCCTCGCCCCCGCTGGCCAGCTTGAAGGACATTTTCGACTTGGCCGCGGGATCGCCAAGTGCGGTCTTGAGGTAGTCGACCGGGTTCGCGGTAAAGGCCGCAAGGCTCGCCTCGTCCCAGACGGCGCCGGTGGCGCCCAGGGCGGCGAGCGAATCGCCATAGGCAAAGTCGGGGTCCGAAGCGATGGTCCGGCCGATCACGCCATAGAGATTCGGCCCGGTGCGGCCGCCCTTCTGGATCTCGGTCCCGTCGGGGGCGACGATCGAGTGGCAGGCCTTGCACTTCTTGAACCCGTTCTCGCCCGCCGCGGGATCGGCAGCGAAGGCAGGCGCCGCAAGCAGCGCGGCGGCGGTGGCGAGAAGGCTGAGCGTCTTCATGGTATCCTCATGTTTCAAGGCAGCTGCCATGCGCTGCCACGGGGGCAAGATGGGGGGCGGGGCGGCTGATATGCAATAGCAAGCTGACGTAATGCGCCGTCATGCCGCGCAGGAGACCCCCTGGAACCGGCGCGGGAAGGTGGCCATCAGGGCGGCGTCGAGGTCGGCCATGGTGACAGGCAGGCCGAGGTCCACCAGGCTGGTCACGCCATGCTCGCGGATGCCGCAGGGGACGATTCCGGCGAAGTGGCCGAGGTCGGGTTCCACATTGATCGAGATGCCGTGGAAGCTGACCCAGCGGCGCAGCTTGATGCCGATGGCGGCGATCTTGTCCTCGGTCGGGCGGCCGTCGGGGCCGGGGCGGTCGGGTCGCTGGACCCAGACGCCGACACGGCCGTCGCGGATCTCGCCGGTGACGTTGAACTCGGCCAGGGTGTCGATCACCCAGCGCTCCAGCTCGCGCACGAAGCAGCGGACGTCCTGGCCCCGCGCCTTGACGTCAAGCATCGTGTAGATCACCCGCTGGCCCGGCCCGTGATAGGTGTACTGCCCGCCGCGCCCCACCGGGTAGACCGGAAAGCGACCGGGGTCGACCAGGTCCTCGGCCCGGGCCGAGGTGCCGGCGGTGTAAAGCGGCGGATGTTCCAGAAGCCAGATCGCCTCACCCGCGCGGCCCTCGTTCATGGCGGCGACATGCGCCTCCATCGCGGCCAGCGTCTCGGGATAGGGGGCAAGTCCGGGGATATGGGTCCAGTCGACCATGATGCGCCTTCGGTTCGGGTCCCTTCCTATACCGCGTCGCGCCGCCGGGGGCGAGGGGCGTGAAAATGCCCCTTTCCTTCCCGCGCGACTGCCGCTAGATAGCGGGCGTTCAGACCAGACCCCGTGCGGATGTGGCGGAATTGGTAGACGCGCAGCGTTGAGGTCGCTGTTCCTTAACCGGAGTGAAAGTTCGAGTCTTTTCATCCGCACCAGGGTCGGTCGGACATGCCAGAGGGCGCGGGAACACCCCGCGCCCTTCGCTTTTTTCTGGCTGCGGAAAAGTCTCCTTCGCTGATATACTGTCTTACATCGCCAGATTTGCAGGCGAACTGGCGGCAGTAACGCCTGAATCGTCGCCTTTTTTCCCGGAAGGACGCATAGGTCGCTGTCGGGGTCGGATAAGTCGGCGTCGGGTCGAAAAACTGCGTTGCAATGGGGGTCACCTTTCGGTTTAGTCGAATCAATCCAGAAGGCGCGCTGGCGCCCAGCCATCAGGGAGACACGGGTGACGGTCGAGGCCCGCAACGACGCTTTCGTCGCATTCGAACATGTTCAGAAAAGCTACGACGGCGTCACGCTGGTCGTGAAAGACCTGAACCTGAACATCGGAAAGGGTGAGTTCCTGACGATGCTTGGGCCGTCCGGCTCGGGCAAGACGACATGCCTGATGATGCTGGCGGGCTTCGAGACGGCCACCAATGGCGAGATCCGGCTGGATGGCCGACCAATCAACCAGGTCCCGCCGCACAAGCGCGGGATCGGGATGGTGTTCCAGAACTATGCGCTGTTCCCGCATATGACGGTGGGCGAGAACCTGGCCTTCCCGCTGGAAGTCCGGGGCATGGGCAAAACGGAACGCGAGAGCAAGATCAAGCGCGCGCTGGACATGGTGCAGATGGGCGCTTTCGCCAACCGCCGCCCGGCGCAGCTTTCGGGCGGCCAGCAGCAGCGCATCGCGCTGGCCCGGGCGCTGGTCTTCGATCCGAAGCTCGTGCTGATGGACGAACCGCTGGGCGCGCTGGACAAGCAGCTGCGCGAACACATGCAGTTCGAGATCAAGCACCTGCATGAAAACCTTGGCATCACCGTGGTTTACGTCACCCACGACCAGGGCGAGGCGCTGACCATGTCGGACCGCGTCGCCGTCTTCAACGACGGCCGCATCCAGCAACTTGCGCCTCCGGCCGACCTGTACGAACGCCCCGAGAATAGCTTCGTCGCCCAGTTCATCGGCGAGAACAACAAGCTGCCCGGCACCATCGAGGAGTTGTCGGGCGACAAGGCGCTGGTGCGGCTGGCCACGGGCGAGCTGATCGACGCCACTCCGGTGAACGTGAAGGAGAAGGGCGGCAAGACGCTGGTCTCGATCCGCCCCGAGCGGGTGGAGTTCAAGCCCGAGATGATGCCTCCGGGCGCCCACATGATCGATGCCGAAGTCATCGAGGTCATCTACATGGGCGACATCCTGCGCGCGGTCCTGAAGGTCGCCGGGTCCAGCGATTTCGTCATGAAGATGCGCAACACGCTGGGGCAGACCAGGCTTTCCCCCGGCCAGAAGATCAAGGTGGGCTGGCATCCCCAGGATGCCCGCGCGCTGGATCCTTGAGGAAGGCCGCGACGACCGGCCACACGCACTGCAAGATCAAACAGGGAGCATGCAAATGAAGAAGACCCTCATCCTGACGACCGCTCTGGTCGGCTTTGGCGTCGCCGCCAATGCCGATGTGACGGTCATGTCCTGGGGCGGTGCCTATGGCGAAGCCCAGACCGAAGCCTTCGTGAAGCCGTTCATGGCCGCGACCGGCATCAACACCATCATGGTGGACAGCGACAATCCGGCGACCCCGGTCAAGGCCATGGTGGAATCGGGCAACGTCACCGTCGACGTGGCCAACATCGAATATGCCGACGCGATCCGCCTGTGCGACGAAGGCATCCTGGAACCGATCGACGCCAGCACCCTGCCGCCCGGAGCGGACGGCACCCCGGCGATCGACGACTTCCTGCCGGGCGCGATCACCGAATGCGGCGTCTCGACCGACGTCTGGTCGAACGTCTTTGCCTATGACACCACGAAGTTCCCGGAAGGCCCGACCACGGTCGCCGACTTCTTCGACCTGGAGAAATTCCCCGGCAAGCGCGGCCTGAAGAAGGGCGCCAAGGCGGTACTGGAATTCGCGCTGATGGGCGACGGTGTCCCCGCGGCCGAAGTCTATGACGTGCTCTCCACGCCCGAGGGCGTGGAGCGCGCCTTCGCCAAGCTGGACACGATCAAGAACGACGTCGTCTGGTGGGAAGCCGGCAGCCAGGCGCCGCAGCTTCTGGCCGATGGCGAAGTGGTGATGACCACCGCCTACAACGGCCGGATCTTCGCCGCCGCCCAGAACGAGGGCAAGCCCTTCCAGATCGTCTGGGACGGTCAGATCTACGAAAACGAGATGTTCGTGATCCCGAAGGGCGCGCCGAACATGGAGCAGGCGCTGGAGTTCATCCGCTTCTCCACCTCGACCGAAGGTCTGCGCGCCTCGGCCCAGCAGATTTCGTACGGTCCGGCGCGCAAGTCGTCGATGGCCGAAGAGATCATCTACAAGGACGGCAAGACCGTGATGGCGCCGCATCTGCCGACCGCGCCCGAAAACATGAAGAACGCGCTGGAGACCTCGGCCGATTTCTGGGTCGACCATGACGCGGAACTGAACGAGCGCTTCCAGGCCTGGCTGGCCCAATAACACGACCCGGACCGGGCGCGGCAGTCGCGCCCGGTCCACTTCAGGGACCTCCCGCATGGCCGACGCAGCCGATACCCTTCTGACCACCGCCGATGGCCGCCCGCTGAAGGCCGCGCTGGCCGCAGCCCAGGCCCGCGCCAAGCGCCGCGCCTTTCTGCTGGTGCTGCCGCTTCTGTGCTTCGTGCTGCTGACCTTCCTGGTCCCCATCGGCTATATGCTGATGCGCTCGGCCGAGCATGACGGCTTTGCCGCCTCGGCTCCTGCTCTGGTCGAATGGTTTGAAGCCAACCCCGATTTCGACCCCGCCAATCCACCGGAAGCGGCCTATGCCGCTCTGGTCCAGGACCTGGCGCGGATGCAGGCGGAAAAGACCACCGGCATGGCGGGCACCCGGATCAACTATTCGGTCCCCGGCTCGATCAGCATGTTCAAGAAGGGCGCCCGCGAGGCCGAGGGTCTGCAGCCGCCCTACAAGGAGGCGCTGCTGGCCGTCGACGCCGACTGGGGCAAGCCGGCCCTGTGGCGCGGCATGGTCTCGGCCAGCAATGTCTATACCCCGGAATTCTACCTTGTCGCCTCGGACATGAAATTGACCGACGACGGCTGGGCGCGGGGCGCCGACAATGAGCGCATCTACCTTTACCTCTTCGGCAAGACCTTCCTGATCTCGGCGTTCATCACGGTGATCTGCCTTCTGCTGGCTTTTCCGGTCGCGCATCTTCTGGCGACGCTGCCGATGTCGAAGTCGGCGCTCTTGATGATCCTGGTGCTTCTGCCGTTCTGGACCTCGCTACTGGTGCGGACCACGGCCTGGATCGTGCTTCTGCAAGAGCAGGGAGTGGTCAACAACCTGCTGGTGGCGCTGGGTCTGATCGACGACGAGGGCCGGCTCAGCATGATGTACAACATGACCGGGACCATCGTGGCGATGACCCATGTGCTTCTGCCGTTCATGATCCTGCCGCTTTATTCGGTGATGCGGGTGATCCCGCCCAGCTATGCCCGCGCGGCGCGCAGCCTTGGCGCGACGAGCTGGACCACTTTCCGCCGCGTCTATCTGCCGCAGACCCTGCCAGGGATCGCAGCGGGCTCGCTCCTCGTCTTCATCCTGGCGGTTGGCTACTACATCACCCCGGCCCTGGTCGGCGGCGCGGACGGGCAGCTGATCTCGAACCTGATCCAGTTCCACATGTCGAAGTCCAACTGGTCGCTGGCCGCCGCGATTGCCGCGATGCTTCTCGCGGCGATCCTTGTCCTGTACTGGGTCTACGACCGGCTTGTCGGTATCGACCGGCTCAAGTTCGGCTGACGGAGGAACCCATGGCCCTGCCCACCTATGCCTCGCCGCTGGAACGCCTGTGGTATTACACCTACCTGACGATCTGCGTGCTGATCTTCCTGTTCCTGATCGCGCCGATCCTGGTGGTCATCCCCTTGTCCTTCAATCCGGACGCCGACTTTACCCTGGGGGTCGAGTTCCTGGACCCCTCGACCTATTCCTTGCGCTGGTACGACACGCTCTTGACCCTGGGCCACCCGGCCGCCGAGGGCGCGGTGCGCGACAGTGCCTGGTGGGACGCGGTGTGGGAGCGGTCGACCTGGGTGCAGGCGGCGAAGAACTCGCTCTGGGTCGGGCTTTGGGCGACGATCCTGGCCACCACCCTGGGCACGATCGCGGCACTGGGGCTGAGCCGACCCGAGATGCCCTATCGCCGCCTGATCATGGCGCTGCTGATTTCGCCGATGATCGTGCCGATCATCATCATCGCCGTGGGGATGAGCTTCTTCTACGCCAAGGCCTGCGTCGCGCCGGACAGTGCGATGGCCCTGATCTTCGGCTGGATGCTGTCCGAGAAAGGGTGTCTGGCCAATTCGCATCTGGGGGTGATCGTGGCCCATGCGGTGCTGGGGATTCCCTTCGTGATCATCACGGTGACGGCGACGCTGTCGGGCTTCGACCAGTCCCTGATCCGGGCGGCACAGTCGCTGGGGGCCAATCCGCGGACGACATTCTTCAAGGTCATCATGCCGCTGATCCTGCCCGGCGTGATCTCGGGCGCGCTGTTTGCCTTTGTCACCTCGTTCGACGAAGTGGTGGCGGTCCTGTTCATCGCAGGCCCCGACCAGCAGACGATCCCGCGGCAGATGTTCAACGGCATCCGCGAGGCGATTTCTCCGGCGATCCTGGCGGTGGCGACGATCCTGGTGGTGATCTCGGTCCTGCTGCTGGCCACGGTCGAGGTGCTGCGGCGGCGGTCGGACCGGCTGCGGGGCGTGACCGGGCGCTGAGGGGGCGCTCCTCGTGTGACTTCGTCTTCTCGTCGCGGCGGGGCGTCGCGACGAGTGACGAAGTCATGGCGGAGCGGTCATGGCAGGATGTGCAACCAGCCCCAGGCGGTGACGATGGACAGCGCGGTGGCGACCAGCACGCTGGAGGCGTTCACCCGTTTCCCCACCCCGTACATATGCGCGAACATATAGGCGTTGACCCCCGGCGCCATCGCCGCGGTCACCACGGCCGAGCGCAGCGCCGCCGGATCAAGCTGGAAGACCTGCGTCCCGAGACCCCAGGTGATCCCCGGATGCAGCACCAACGAGGCGGCGGTCACCAGCAGCACCGGGCCAAGGTCGCCCTCGATCCGGTAGCGGACCAGCACCCCGCCCAGCCCGAACAGCGCCACCGGGATCGCGGCGCGCGCGATCATGTCCACGCCGGACCAGAAGAATCCGGGCAGCGGATTGCCGGCCAGATTCACCGCGAAGCCCGCAAGGATGCCGATCACCAGCGATTGCGACAGGATCGCCCGGCCGATCTGGCGCGTCAGCGCCACGCCCGACAGCCCGTGCCCTCGGCTTTTCGCCCATTCCATCAGCGCGATCCCGAATCCGTAAAGCATCGGCGCATGCAGCGAGATGATCGCGTAATTGCCTTGCAGCGCCTCGGTCCCATAGGCGCGCTCGGTGATGGCCAGGCCGAGGAGCAGCGAGTTCGAGAAGAGCCCCGCGAAGCCGATGGCGACGGCATCCGGCATCGGGCGACGAAAGATCAGCATCGCGCCAAGGAAACAGGCGAAGAAGCCCGCGAAGGCTCCGCTATAGAAACTGGTCATCAGGCCAATGTCATAGGCGGCCGAAAGGTCCAGATGCGCGATGGAGCGGAAAAGCAGACAGGGCACCGCGAAGTTCTGCGCAAAGCGCATCAGGCCGTCGACCGCGGGCTCGGCCAGAAGCCGGGCGCGGACCACGCCATAGCCGAAGCCGATGACCAGGAAGACGGGCAGGATGACGTCAAGCAGCGCGCTCATGCCCGGCCGCGACCGGGGGTTTCACACCCCCCGCGTCCCTTGGAGGTTGAACCAATGGCGCAGGCAATGGACGTATCCGTGGGATATTTCCGCAAAGGAGAAAGGCCTGCTGTCACGGCTGGTTGTCATAGGTGATCGTCATGCCGTCGAAGGCGGGCGTGATCTGGGGCGGAAGCTCTGACTTGAGCGTCTCGTAATCCAGGTCGATGTGCATGTTGGTCAGGACCGCGCGGGTCGGGCGGGCGCGGGCAATCCACTCCAGCGCCAGGGCCAGATGGGCATGGGTCGGATGCGGCTTGCGCCGCAGCGCGTCGACGATCCAGCAGTCGAGGCCATCGAGGAAGGACCAGGAGGTCTCGGGGATTTCCACCGCGTCGGGAAGATAGGCCAGGGGACCGATGCGAAAGCCAAGCGCGTCCATCGCGCCATGTTCGGCCTGGAAGGGCGTCAGCACCACCGGACCCCCGGCGCCGGTCACCGTCACCGGCCCGTCGATCGTGTGCAGATCCAGGATCGGCGGATAGGGGGACCCCTCGGGCTGGATGAAGGCATAGCCGAAGCGCGCCAGCAGTGCCTCTTGCGTCGGGCCGTCGGCCCAGACCGGCAGGCGGCGCGAGAGGTTGAACACCACCTGACGCAGGTCGTCGATCCCGTGCATGTGGTCGGCATGGCTGTGGGTGTAGACCACCCCGTCCAGCGTGCCGACGCCCGCATCCAGAAGCTGGTCGCGCATGTCGGGCGAGGTGTCGATCAGGACCCGGGTCGTGCCGTTGCCATCCTCACGCGTGACCAGAAGCGAGCAGCGGCGACGGCGGTTCTTCGGATTCGTCGGGTCGCAGGCGCCCCAGTCGCCCCCCAGTCGCGGCACGCCGCCCGAGGATCCGCAGCCGAGGATGGTGAAGCTGAGCCGCGCCATCAGGCTACCCTTGCCGCGCGGGGGAAGAGCCGGTCGAAATTGGCCGTCGTCCGGGCGGCGAAGTCTTCGAGGCTCAGGCCGAAGACCGGGGCCAAGGCGCGCGCCGTATGGGCGACATATGCCGGCTCGTTGCGCTTGCCGCGATAGGGCGGCGGCGCAAGATAGGGGCTGTCGGTCTCCAGGATCAGCCGGTCGAGCGGGGCCCTGGCGAAGATGTCGCGAAGGTCCTGGCTCTTCGGGAAGGCCGCGATGCCCGAGATCGAAAGGGTGAATCCCATCTCGAGCGCCGCCTCGGCCAGGCGGGGGCCGGAGGAGAAGCAGTGCATGACGCAGGCATAGGGTTTGCGCGCCATCCCTTCGGCCAGGATCGCCTCCATGTCTTCATCCGCATCGCGGGAATGGATGATCAGCGGCAGGCCGGTCTCCTGCGCGGCCTCGATGTGGATCCGCAGGCTGGTCTGCTGGATCGCCTTGCTCTCGGCCGTGTAGTGGTAGTCCAGGCCGGTCTCGCCGATGCCGACGAATTTCGGGTGGCGGGCAAGGGCGACGAGGTCCTCGACCGTGACCAGTGGTTCCTCATGCGCGCTCATCGGGTGGGTGCCGGCGGCGTAGAAGACCTCTGCATGCGCCTCGGCCAGGGCGCGAACCTTGGGTTCGTGCTTCAGGCGGGTGCAGATCGTGACCATCCGGTTGACCCCGGCGGCCCTGGCGCGGGCGAGGATCGCGTCGGTTTCCTGGATCAGGTCGGGGAAGTCGAGGTGGCAGTGGCTGTCGACCAGATCGAGTTCGGATGGGGACATTGCGGCTTACCTCAGGGCGAGGCTTCCCGCCGTCTCGTCGAGCTTCAGGAGCATATCCATCAGAAGCGCGGCAGGGTCAAGGTTGACCGCCTTGCCGCGCCGGGCGCGGGCAGAAAGGTCCGCGGCGAGGTCGGCCCAGGCACGGGCGGCCTGGGGGTGTGGGGCAAGGCGGTGGAGAAGCCCGGCCTCGTTCGCGGCGGCCTCGGGCGGGGTGTGGCCGGTGGCACCGTGACGCGCAAGGCGGGCGAGGAAGAGGTCGATCAGGGTGACGAGCAGGTCGAAAGTCTCGGCCGCGCCGCGGGCGCCGGCGAGGTCGGCCAGCGCGAGGGCCTGGGGGCGGTCGAGCCTTGGCAGTGTGGAGAAGAGGCGGGTGAGGGCGGTGTAGAGTTTCAGGCCGTCTAGGTTCGTCAGCCGGAAAGCCTCGCCCACCGAGCCGCCGGAAAGCTCGGCCAGGGCGCTGCGGTCCTCGGGGGCGATCTCGCCCCCCGCCTGGGTCAGGGCGTCGGCGAGGTCCTGCGGGGCAAGCGGCGTCAGGCGCAACTCGCGGCAGCGGGAGCGGATGGTGGGCAGCAGCCGCGCGGGCTGGTGGGCGATCAGGAACAGGGTGACGTTCGGTGGGGGTTCCTCGAGCAGCTTCAGGAGGGCATTGGCGGCGGCGGGGTTCATCTCGTCCACCGCGTCGATGATCGCGGTGCGGCGGCCGCCGTCGGCGGCGGTGAGGGCGAAGAAGGACTTCATCTTCCGTACCTCGTCGACCGAGATGACCTGGGAGAGGGCGGTCTCCTTCTCGTTTGGGCCGCGCCGGAGGAGGAAGTGGCGGGGCTCGGCCAGCTGGAGGAGGCGGCGGGTGACGGGGTGGTTGTCGGGGATGTCCAGCGTCTCGGGCGGGGGGGCGGCGAACATGCCGCCGTCATCCTCGGGCGTGGCCAGCAGGAACCGGGCGAGGCGCCAGGCGAGGGTGGCCTTTCCCACCCCCTTCGGGCCGGTCAGCATCCAGGCGTGGTGGAGGCGCCCGGAGGTGAAGGCGCGCAGGAACTCGGCCTCGGCTTCGGCGTGGCCGAAGAGGACCCGCGTCTCGCGCGGGTGGGGGGCGCCTTCGAGGCGGTCCGGCTCGGGCAGGGGGTCTTTCTCGGCCATGGGTGGGAGATTGCATGGGCGAGGGGGAAAGGGGAAGGGGGTGTGGGCGCGTCCAGCGTGGACAGGTTGGCGGTGCTTGAGAAATCAAGGGGTTGTCTGCGGGCGTTCAGGATGGATTAGCCATGTTGTCCGGGGGGCGATGGGGGCATTTCGGGGGCCTGCCGGACAAACGCCTCGGGCTGCGGCTGGAAGAGTGGGGCCCGGAAGCCAGGGCGGCCACGGGGAGAGGTCTGGCGGGGCGGAGCGGAGGGTGGCTCGCGGGAGCCTGCGGTCTTGAGACACGGAGCGCAGACGGGCGGCGGCCCAGGAAAAGCGGGATGGACGTCGGACGGTTGGGAAGGGAGGCGGACGGCGGGCGGTGGGGAAGGCAGGCGGACGGCGGATGGGAAGAGAGACTGGGGGAGGGCAGACGGATCACCCAGACAGCGTGATGGGGTGCGGCATTAGGGGCTGAACCGGGAGGCAAGGGACGGGTTGGAACCGCTTGTGGCGATGGCTGGTTGACGGGGGGCGACCGGGGCCGCAGGCTGTGTGGGCCTGCGTCTTCCCGCGGCAAGCCCGTGCCGCGAGCACCCGTCAGGAGCCGTCATGCAACCAAGGATTTCGCTGATCACGCTGGGTGTGGCCGACCTTGAGCGATCGGTCGCCTTCTACCGCGACGGGCTGGGCCTGCCGACAGAAGGCATTGTCGGGCGGGAATTCGACCATGGTGCGGTGGCCTTCTTCCACCTCGCGGGCGGGTTGAAGCTGGCGCTCTGGGCGCAAGGCGATCTTGCGCATGATACCGGGCTTCCGGTGCAGCCGGTTTCCCCGTCGGCGATGTGCCTGGCGCACAACGTCCACCGGCGCGAGGAAGTCGACGGGATCATGGCAGCGGCGGAACGGGCGGGGGCGCGGATGGTGAAGGCGGCGCAGGACACGTTCTACGGCGGCTATGCGGGCTATTTCCAGGACCCGGACGGGCATCTGTGGGAGGTGGCCTGGAACCCGGCGATGCTGCCCGACACAGGCGGGCCGGAGCCCCTTTGACGCGCCGGGGAAGGGGGGGCGGTCTCGCGCAGGTTACGATCGCGGCGCGCCCCTGGACAGCCGGGGTTCTACCTCTTGCCAGACGCGGCTCGCCACGGTTTCGGGATCGGCATCGGCGTCGATCACCCGGAAGCGGTCCTGTCGGGCGGCCAGCGCCAGGAAGCCCACCCGGGCCTTCATCTGGAAGCCGAGGCCCATATCCTCGAACCGCAGTTCCGGCCCGGCGCGGGCGGTGGCGCGGGCAAGGCCGACGGCCGGGTCAAGGTCGAAGAGCAGGGTCAGGTCCGGCTCGACCCCGATCATCAGGGCGTGGAGGCGGTCGACCATCTCGCTCAGGTCGCCGCGGGTGACGCCCTGAAAGATGCGCGTGCTGTCGGCGAAGCGGTCGGTGATCACGACCTCGCCCCGCGCCAGCGCCGGGCGGATGGTCTTTTCCAGATGGTCGCGGCGGGCGGCGGTGAAAAGGAGGATCTCGGTCTCGGCCGACCAGCGGTCGGTTGCGCCTTCCAGCACCAGGCGGCGGATTTCCTCGGCCCCCGGGCTGCCGCCGGGTTCGCGGGTCAGGGTCACGGCATGGCCCTTGGCCCGCAGCCGATCGGCCAGGAGCCGGCCTTGCGTGGACTTGCCGGACCCGTCGATGCCTTCAAGGCTGAGGAATATGCCCGCCATTCAGCTGGCCGGAGCCCCGACATATTGCGCGTAAAGCGCCCGTGCGGCGGTGGTCAGGCGCTTGGTGAAGCCCGCGGTGCCCACATCGGCCTCGGCCACCAGCGGGAAACGGCGGTCGGGGAGGTCGGGGACATGGATCACCAGCTCGGCCACCGGGGTGCCCGCGGTCACCGGAGCAAGAAGGGGGCCGTTGTAGACGACCTCGGCCGTCACGCTGCCCTGCACCAGAGCGGGGACCAGAAGGCGCACATCCTCGGCCGGGACCAGGCCCACGGTGTCGGCGGCGCCCAGATGCACCTCGGCCTCGGCCACCCGCACGCCGGCCTTGGCCACGGTCTTTTCGGAAAACTGCCGGAAGGCCCAGGCGACGATGCGTTCGGATTCCTCGGCCCGCGCCTGTTCGCTGGCCAGGCCGGTGATCGCGAAGATGATCCGCCGGTCGCCCTGCTTGGCCGAGCCGACCAGCCCATAGCCCGCCTCTTGCGTGTGGCCGGTCTTGAGCCCGTCGGCGCCCACGCCAAGTTCCAGGAGCGGGTTGCGGTTGCGGGCATTGGCCGGGGCGCGGTCCATGAAGTTGAACTCGGTCTCGGCGAAGATCGGGTAGTATTCGGGGAAATCCTCGATCAGGTGCTGGGCCAGGATGCCAAGGTCGCGCATCGACATGCGGTGGTCCGGGTCCGGCCAGCCGCTGGAATTGGCGAAGACCGAGTTCATCATCCCCAGAGCGCGGGCACGTTCGGTCATCTGGGCGGAGAAGGCGGCCTCGGTGCCCGCGAGCCCCTCGGCCACCACGACGCAGGCGTCGTTGCCCGAATTCACGATCATGCCGTGGATCAGGTCGCTGACCGTGGGCCGGTCGGTTTCCTGCAGGAACATGGTCGAGCCGCCCATCGCGGTGGCGTTGGAGGAGACGGCGAATTCGGTCTCCATCGTGACGCGGCCGTCGCGCAGCGCCTCGAACAGCATGTTGATCGTCATCAGCTTGGACATCGAGGCCGGGGGCAGCGGCTGGTCGGCGTTCTTGTCCATGAGCACCGTGCCGGTGGTCATGTCATAGACCCAGGCGGCAGTGGCGGCCGTCTCGAAGGCGCGGGCGGGCAGGGCGGCCAGGGCCAGCGAGAGGAGAAGCAGGACGGAACGCAGGCGGTGCAGCATGGGCAGGCTTTCTATCGCAGGAAATAGGCGTCGGCGAAACCGGCGGCCTTGATCTTGGCCAGCAGGGCGGCATCGCCCATGGCCACGACACCCCAGACCGGCTTGCCGTCGCGTTCGGATTTCTGGGGCTGGGCGGTGATGCCGGCCTTGGCCAGAGCTTCGGCGGCGCGGCGGGCGTTCTCCTCCTTGGAGAAGGAGGCGATCTGGATCGGGCGCCCGCCGGTGCTGGCGGCCGGAGCCTCGGGCGCGGCGGCGGGGACTGCGGCGGGGGCCTCGGTCAGCGTCTCGGGGGGGCGAGCGTCCAGGGGGGCGGTCTCGATCACGGCGACGCTGCCCGCGGCGGGGTCGACACCCTCGCCCTCGGGGGCGGCCGCGGCGGCGGCGGCGGCGGCGGCCTTGGCGGCACGCTCAGCCTCGCGCCGCGCCTTGGCCTCGGCCCGGCGTTCCTTCCAGGTCTTGCGCTTCGGCGCTTCTTCCGCGGCAGTCGGGTCTGCCACCACGGCAGCCGCGCCGGCGCCGGCTTCCGCGGTCCCGGCGGCCGCGTCGGGCGCAGCCGACGCAGCGGCGGCTTCGGGAGCGGCCTCGGTGGCATCAAGGGCCGCGGCCGCGAGGGCGGCGGTTTCCTCGGCCTCGCCCGCGGGGGCTTCCACCTCGGTCGCTTCGGGCGCGGGTTCGGCGACCTCTTCCTTGCGCAGCGCGGTCACGCGCAGTTCCGTGGGCTGGCCGGCCAGGATCCCCAGTGCCTCGGCCGCATCAGAGGAGATCTGCAGCTTCGGTCCCGGATTGTCCCGCTCGCGCCGGAAAAGCGCGCCGGTCACCGACTTGCCGGTGGCCGGGTTGAACATGACCACCCGCTCGGGGTCGGTGGCGTCCGGCGAGGCGACCCAGATTCCGCCCAGCGACGGCCGCCCGTCCCAGAGCGCGCTGTCGGTGGCCTGGAAGACCTCGGGCGCCTCGACCTCGCGGGTGGCGCCGCGGCTGGTCGGAGCCGCCGCGATCCCGGGGGTCGAGCCGCCCGATCCACCGCTTCCCGCCCCCTCGACGCAGCCCATGAGCAGCGCGGTGGTCGAAAGTGTAAGCGCAAAATGCTTCAAAGCCGCTCGTGCCATGGTCCGCCCTCGATCTGGCGCGGTCTGGATGCCGCGTTTCCTGTTCCTGGCGCACCGGGGGCTTTCGGCCAGGACTGTTTCCGTCCTTGTCCCGATGCACATTCGCCTGCCTTGCGCGCGACCATACTGGCTTTGCCCGGCCGTGGGAAGGCCCGAGCGAAAAGCCGCCGGTCACGATCAGCGGAAAACGCCCGTCGGGTTCCCTTTCAGAATCAACCGCCAGCGCGTATGTGGCGGCTGTCGGAGGAGTGGCGGAGTGGTCTATCGCACCGGTCTTGAAAACCGACGCAGGGGTAACCCTGCCGTGGGTTCGAATCCCACCTCCTCCGCCACCATTCAGATACTGAATCTGTCCAGGGGCTCCGATTGGGGCCTTTTTTATTTTTGTTTCAAAGGGCGTTGGCAGGTCTATCCGCCCTTCGGAGACTGAACGCTTGACGCGGAATGGGTCTCCGAATGGCCTGCGTCTCTCTTCGAGCGCCCCTCGACTGTCACGGGACGGCATGAAACATCCCTGAAAATCCAATGGGTTGCGGCGCTCATGGGGTCGTCCCGTTCGCGAATTAATCCGGTGACGGAGACGGACACGAAGGCGCAGGGCGGCCAGAAGGACGGGTCCGTGGCGGCCGATCCCCAAGTCCGGCGGAAGCGTCCGAAGCAAGCCAGGACCCTGCCGGAAGTCTCTGATGACAAACAGACTTCGCGCCCATAGCCTGGCGCAATGTCGAACGGCTCCTGGACGGATGAAGAGAACGACCTGATCGTCGCGGATTACTTCGCGATGCTGGCCGACGATATCGCCGGACGGCCCTGCAACAAGGCCGAGCACCGACTGAGTACCCTGCTGATGCTGCACGACCAGTCGGAGGGGGCGGCGAGCACCAGAATATCAGCGCCGTGCTGCAAGTCTGCCATACTTCAATTCAAACGAGTTGCTTATGCTGAAGCCCGAAACAGAGTTGTCCATCAATCGGCTGAGCGATGCGCTCCGGACGAGCCTCGAATGGATCGTGAA
>JBKHWC010000035.1:0-9381 GCA_046569765.1 Alphaproteobacteria bacterium
CTTGCGAAACCGGCGGCGCGGCTCGCGAGGGGGAGATGCCGTTCTAGCCTGAAGCTCGACGGGCAAGCTGTCTTCTGAATCTGCAGCCATATCCGGCAGTTCCCTACTTCGATCACGGGCGCAGATTGCACGCTATCCCCTGATTTGTCTTGATGTCGATCAATCTCCGTCCCGGCCAGTGGCGGCCCCGCGGCGCGTTTGCTACAGCAGATCTGCCTGCCGGATGTCCGCCGCCGCGAAATCGATCAGCGCGCGGATCTTGCGCGGCAGGACCCGACCCTCCAGCCAGACGGCGCTGAGCGGGCTCGACTCGCCCGGCAGGTCGGGCAGGACCGGCACCACCAGCCCCGCCGCCAGCGCGGAGCGGGCGGCAAAGCGCGGCGCATAAGCCAGGCCATGGCCCTTTGCCGCAAGGTCCACCGCCGCCCGCGCCGAGTTCACCTGGAACCGGCCGCGCACCGGAACCGTCACGTCGTCAGGTCCGAACGTCCAGCGCCGCGGCGTGCGGCGGTTCATGTCCAGGATGCAGTCATGTGCCGCGAGATCGGCAGGGGTCGCGGGGGCGCCGCGCCGCGCCAGATAATCTGGGCTCGCCACCAGGACCGAGCGGAAACTTCCCAGCTTGCGCAGCTTGAGCGACCGAGTCCCGGTCCATCCCAACCGGAAGGCAAGGTCGATCCCTTCGGCCGCAAGGTCCACATGCCGGTCGTCCAGCCGCAGATCGAAGCCGAGGCCTGGATGCAGTCGTGCGAAGCGTTCCAGCATCCCCGTTACCCAGATCTCGCCGAAAGTGACCGAGGCCGAGACGCGGATCACCCCGCCAAATCCCTTCGAGCCCTCTGACACCTCGCCGATCAGCGCGTCCAGATCGTCCAGCAGGGCAGGGGCGCGGGCCAGCAGATCCTCGCCCGAAGGCGTCAGCCCGACCTTCCGCGTCGTCCGCTGCAACAGGCGCACGCCCAGCCGCGCCTCAAGCTCGGCCACGTATTTCGAGGTCAGACGGTTCGACACCCCCAACTGCTCGGCCGCCGCCGTGAAGGACCCGGTCTGGGCCGTGGCGACAAAGGCGCGAAGCTGATCGATCAGGTCCATATCTGGAACAATTCGTGGATAGTCATTCCACAACGTCTCCATTTCGGGCGTAGCGGTCAAGCCTTAGGTTCACTTCATCGACACACCGCCGCCGATGCGGCCCCCGAAAGGACCCCTGAAATGACCACCAATTCCGACTACGCTGCCCTGATCCTCCGCGTCTCCAGCGGCGCGCTGTTCATTGCCCACGGCCTGCTCAAGGTCCTGGTCTTCACCCTTCCCGGCACCGTGGCCTACTTCGAAAGCCTGGGCCTGCCCGGCTTCCTGGCCTATCTGACCATCGCGGCCGAACTCGCCGGCGGCGTCGCGCTGATCCTGGGCGTGGCGACCCGCCTCGTGGCCCTGGCTCTGATCCCGGTCCTCCTCGGCGCGGCCTGGGTCCATGTCGGCAACGGCTGGCTCTTCTCGGCCGAGGGCGGCGGCTGGGAATTCCCGGTGTTCTGGGCGATCATCAACGGCGTCGTCGCGCTGCTGGGCTCGGGCGCGCTGGCGCTGCGTCCCTCGGCCCGGGGCTATGTGGCAGCCTGAAGTCCAACGGCCGTCCCTTCGGGGGCGGCCCCACCTGCGAAAGGAGAGACCCATGAGCGCGATCACCGACCTGAACCGCCTGCGCGACCGGCTGAAACCCTCGGCTCGGATGCCCGTGGTCTTTCTGGGCCATGGCAGCCCGATGAACGCGCTGGAGGATACGCCCTACAGCCGCGCCTGGACCGCGCTGGGCGAAAGCCTGCCGCAGCCCGCCGCGATCCTGGTCGTCTCGGCCCACTGGATGACGCGGGGCACGACGCTGGTCGATGTCTCGGCCCTGCCCAAGACGATCCACGATTTCTACGGCTTTCCCGACGCGCTGTATGCGATGGACTACCCCGCCCCCGGCGCGCCGGACCTTGCACGCGAGGTTTCGACCCTGCTGGCCAGCCACCATTCCGACACCGACGATACCTGGGGCCTGGACCACGGCGCCTGGACGGTGCTGCGGTTCCTGTATCCGCAGGCCAATGTGCCGGTCTTCCAGGTCTCGATCGACATGGGCCGGGGGCTGGAGCATCAGCTGGAGGTGGGCCGCACCCTGTCGCAGCTGCGCGACCGGGGGGTGCTGATCCTCGGCTCGGGCAATGTGGTCCACAACCTGCGCGCCATGCGCTTCGGCGGCCAGCCGCAGGACTTCGCGGTAGAGTTCGACCAGCTTTTCGCCAGCCGCCTGCAGGACCGCAACCTGGCCTCGCTTGCCGACCGCGAGGGGTTGGGCAGCCTTCTGCGCATGGCCCATCCCACGGTCGATCACTACATGCCCGCACTGACCATTGCGGGAACCTCGGACGACCGCGACCAGTTGACCTTCATGACCGATGCGATCGACCTCGGCTCGGTGTCGATGCGGTCTTTCGTCTTCCACGCTTAAGGAACCAGCCATGCTGATGAACGGAAAATGGGTGGCCGACTGGCAACCCGTGCAGAAGGCCGACGACAAGGGCCGCTTCGTGCGCCAGACCTCGACCTTCCGCAACTGGATCACCCCCGACGGCAGCCCCGGCCCGACCGGCGAGGGCGGGTTCGCCGCCGAACCGGGCCGCTATCGCCTTTATGTCGCGCTGATCTGCCCCTGGGCCTCGCGCGCGCTGATGGCGCGGGCGCTGAAGGGATTGACTGACCTGATCCCCGTGACCGTGGTGAACCCCACCCTCGGTCCGCAGGGGTGGGAGTTCGCGGGCTACCCCGGCGCCGATGCCGATCCGCTGTTCGGTGCGCAGTATCTGCACCAGATCTACACCCGCGCCGATCCGCAGATCAGCGGCAGGGCGACGGTGCCGGTGCTGTGGGACATGCAGCGGAACGTCCTGGTGAACAACGAAAGCGCCGACATCGTGCGGATGTTCGACACGGCGTTCGAGCATCTCGTCCCCTCATCCCTGCGGCTCTATCCCGCCGACCTGGCCGACCAGATCGACGCGCTGAACCAGCGGCTTTACGACCAGTTGAACGATGGCGTCTACAAGGCCGGTTTCGCCCAGTCCCAGGCCGCCTATGATGAGGCGGTGGAGGGCGTGTTCGCCCTGCTGGACGAGCTGGAGGACCGGCTGACCGGCGATTACCTGTTCGGCGACCGCCTGACCGAGACCGACATCCGCGCCTTCGTCACCCTGATCCGCTTTGACGCGGCCTATCACGGCCTCTTCAAGACCAATCGCCGCCAGATCGCCGATTACCCCCGGCTTTCGGCCTATATGGCGCGGGTGCTGGCGCTGCCGGGGATCCGCGAGACGGTCAGCCTCGACCACATCACGCGAGGCTATTACTCGATCAAGGCGCTGAACCCGACCGGCATCCGGCCGACCGGCCCGGCGCATGTCCACCGCCTGCTGAACGGCTGACGGAAAATCCCCGCCCCGGCCGGTTCACCCCCAGGACCGACACAGGGGGCGGAGATGTCAGCGAAAGGCAGGGTGGGCTCCCGCGATGCGATCATCGAGGTGACCTCGAGCGCGATCTGCGGCTCGGAGCTGCATATCCTCGACGGCGTGATCCCGGGGATGGAGCAGGGGGATATCCTTGGCCATGAATTCATGGGCCGTGTCGTTGACACCGGCCCCGCCCGCACCCTGAAGCACGGCCAGCGCGTCGTCGTGCCCTTCACCATCTCCTGGGGGGCTGCTGCTTCTGCACCGAAGGGCTCTACTCGGCCTGCGACAATTCCAACCCGGTGGAAAAGCAGGACGCAAGCGAGGCCGCCTTCGGCCATGCGACGAGCGGGATCTTCGGCTACAGCCACCTGACGGGCGGCTATTCCGGCGGGCAGGCGGAATATGTCCGGGTGCCTTTCTCGGACGTGGGTCGCATCGTCGTGCCCGACGACCTGGCGGACGATCAGGTCCTGTTCCTGTCCGACATCCTGCCCACCGGCTGGATGGCGGCCGAGAGTTGCGAGATCCGCCCCGGTGACAGGGTGGCGATCTGGGGCTGCGGCACGGTGGGCCTGTTCTCGCTGCAGTCGGCGCTGCTGATGGGGGCGGGACAGGTCATCGCCATCGACCACCACCCCCGGCGACTGGACCTGGCGAGGCGCTTCTGCAGATGACGGGCGGGATCGGCCCGGACGCGGTGATCGACGCGGTCGGGATGGAGAGCCACGGCCTTGCCCCGGACCGGCTCATGGACCGGGCCAAGCACGCGGTCGGGATCGGGGTCGACGGCATCCACGCGCTGCGCAGCACCATCCACGCCTGCCGCAAGGGCGGGCGCGTCTCGGTTCCCGGGGTCCATGGCGGCTTTGCCGACAGCTTCCCCACCGGCGCGGTGATGCAGAAGGGCCTGACGCTGCGCACCGGCCAGACCCATGTGGAGCGCAATATGCCCAGCCTTCTGCACCGGATCGCGGAAGAAGAAATCGACACGACCTTCCTGATCAGCCCCCGCCTGCCGCTGGAAGAGGCGGCCAGGGGCTACCAGCAGTTCCGCAGCGACCGGACTGCCTGGACCAAGGTGGTGCTGAAGACCCCGGCCTCCGGCTGGTCCGGCTGAAAAGGTACGGCCCGGAGGTTTCCCCCCGGGCCGCCCTTTACTCGCAAGCAGCTTACTCGTGAATTCGATTCAAGCCCGCAGATCGAAGCGATCAGCTTCCATCACCTTCACCCAGGCCGCGACAAAGTCACGCACAAACTTTTCGCGGTTGTCGTCCTGGGCATAGACCTCGGCATAGGCCCGCAGGATCGAGTTCGAGCCGAACACCAGATCCGCCCGGGTCGCGGTCCACTTCACCGCGCCGGTCTTGCGGTCGGTCAGTTCGTACAAGTTTGTCCCCTTCGGCACCCACTTGTAGGCCATGTCCGTCAGCCCGGTGAAAAAGTCGGTGGTCAGCGCGCCCGCGCGGTCGGTGAAGACCCCGTGCTTGGTCCCGCCGTGATTGGTGCCGATCACGCGCATCCCGCCGATCAGGCAGGTCATCTCATGCGCCGTCAGGCCCATGAGCTGCGCGCGGTCGAGCATCAGCTCCTCGGCCGTCACGACATAGTCCTTCTTCATCCAGTTGCGGAAGCCGTCCGCCAGAGGCTCCAGCACCGAGAAGCTCTCGGCGTCGGTCTGCTCTTGCGTCGCGTCGCCACGACCGGCGTGGAAGGGCACGGTCACGTCGAACCCGGCCGCCTTCGCCGCCTGTTCCACGCCGACATTGCCCGCCAGCACGATCACGTCGGCGACCGAGGCCCCGGCTTCCTTGGCAATCGGCTCCAGCACCGACAGGACGCGCGCGAGACGGGCGGGCTCGTTGCCCTCCCAGTCCTTCTGCGGGGCCAGGCGGATGCGGGCGCCGTTCGCGCCGCCCCGGTTGTCCGAGCCGCGGAAGGTCCGCGCCGAATCCCAGGCGGTGGCGACCATATCGCTGATCGACAGGCCAGAGGCGGCGATCTTCGCCTTCACCGCGTCCACGTTCCACGCGGTCGAGCCCGCCGGAACCGGGTCCTGCCAGATCAGGTCTTCCTGCGGCACCCAGGGACCCAGGTAGCGGGTCTTCGGCCCCATGTCGCGGTGCGTCAGCTTGAACCAGGCACGGGCGAAGGCATCCGAGAACGCCGCCTGATCCCTGGCGAAACGCTCCGAGATCTCGCGATATTTCGGGTCCATCTTCATCGCCATGTCGGCGTCGGTCATCATCGGCATCCGGCGGATCGTCGGATCCTCGACGTCGACCGGCATGTCCTCTTCCTTGATGCCGATCGG
Organism: Alphaproteobacteria bacterium; assembly: GCA_046569765.1. Taxonomy (GTDB): domain Bacteria; phylum Pseudomonadota; class Alphaproteobacteria; order Rhodobacterales; family Rhodobacteraceae; genus Tabrizicola. Next base: position 5,806 of record JBKHWC010000035.1, read on the forward strand.
CTGCCACTGCCAGGCCCCCGCCGGGGATTTCACCAGCTCCCAGTCATAGTTCAGCAGCAGATGGAAATAGCCGCCGTCCCACTTGGTCGGGTGGGTCGTCCAGGCGCCTTCCAGGCCCGAGGTGATCGTGTCGCGCCCGACCGAGCGCTTGGCATGGACGTTCCAGCCCAGACCCGCTTCTTCCAGATCCGCGCCTTCCGGCTCGGCCCCGATCAGGCTCGCATCGTTGTTGCCATGCGCCTTGCCGACGGTATGGCCACCAGCGGTCAGGGCGACGGTTTCCTCGTCGTCCATCGCCATGCGGGCGAAGGTTTCACGGACGTCCATCGCGGTGCGCAGCGGGTCGGGCTTGCCGTCCACGCCCTGCGGGTTGACGTAGATCAGGCCCATGACCACGGCGGCCAGCGGGTTTTCCAGGCTGGAGCGGTCTTCCTTCGTCGGGTACCGCTCGTCCTTCAGCCATTCCTTCTCGGAGCCCCAGTAGACGTCCTTCTCGGGATGCCAGATGTCCTCGCGGCCGAAAGCAAAGCCATAGGTCTTGAGGCCCATCGACTCATAGGCCACGGTCCCGGCCAGGACCATCAGGTCGGCCCAGGACAGGCGGTTGCCATATTTCTTCTTGATCGGCCACAGCAGACGCCGGGCCTTGTCGAGGTTGGCGTTGTCCGGCCAGGAGTTCAGCGGCGCGAAGCGTTGGTTGCCGGTGCCGGCTCCGCCACGGCCGTCGGCCATGCGGTAAGTCCCGGCGGCGTGCCAGCTCATGCGGATGAAGAGGCCGCCGTAATGCCCCCAGTCCGCCGGCCACCAGTCCTGGCTGTCGGTCATCAGCGCGATCAGGTCGCGCTTCACCGCGTCAAAGTCCAGCTTCTTCACTTCCTCGCGGTAGTTGAAGCCGGTCAGCGGATTCACCTTGGTGTCATGCTGGTGCAGGATGTCCAGGTTCAGCGTCTTGGGCCACCAATCGGTGACCGACTGGGTCATGGTGGTGATCGCCCCGTGCATCACCGGGCACTTGCCCGCCCGCCCGTTATCGTTGCCGTCCATCTTGCTCTCCTTCTCGTCGCTGGGGTCCAACGCCGGAAAAGGCGTTCCACAGGCCACCCGCCAAATGGCGGCCCGCGACTCGCAATTTCCGTCTGTGCATCACCTAGCACTCCCTCGCGATAAAGGGAATTTTCATTTTCCAATCGCCGCGATAAGCTGTGTATATGGCTGCACTGACGATCAAGCACTTGCGCTATTTCGACGCCCTCGCCCGCCACCGGCATTTCGGTCGCGCGGCCGAGGCCTCGTCGATCTCGCAGCCCGCCCTGTCGCTTCAGGTCAAGGAGCTGGAGGATATCCTCGGCGCCCCCCTGGTCGAACGTGGCCCCCGCCAGATCCGCCTGACCGCGCTGGGGGAGGAGTTCGGCCAGCGCGCCCGCGACATCCTGCGCGCGGTGGACGAACTCGCGGCGCTTGGTCGCGCCGGGGCAGGGCCACTGGCCGGGCAGCTTCGGCTGGGGATCATCCCCACGGTCGCGCCCTATGTCCTGCCTCGGCTGATCCGCCAACTGGCCGTGCGCTTCCCCGATGTCGATCTCCGCCCGCGTGAGGCGGTGACGCCGCGCCTGATGCGCGATCTTGTCGAGGGCCGACTGGACCTCGCCCTGCTGGCGCTGCCGGTCTCGGAGCCCTCGCTGACCGAATACCCCCTGTTCGACGAGGATTTCCTGCTGGTCCGTCCTGCCGCCCAGGCCGCGCAGCCGGTGCCCTCGCTGGAGGAACTGCGCAACCTGCCGCTCCTGCTGCTGGAGGAAGGCCATTGCTTCCGCGACCAGGCGATCAGCTATTGCAAGCTGCCCCCGGCCCCGGCGGGCGAGATCATGCAGGGCTCGTCCCTGTCCACTCTTGTGCAGATGGTGGGGGCGGGGCTTGGGGTCACGCTGATCCCCGAGATGGCGGCCGCGGTGGAAACCCGCTCGGCCAAAGTGGCGCTGGACCGGCTGCCCGACCCGCGCCCCAGCCGGACGATCGGCCTTGTCTGGCGCAAGTCCAACCCGCTGGCCCCGCAGCTTGAGGCGCTGGCCCAGGTGCTGACGCCCCCGGACCTCTTGCCGCAGCCCGCCGATGCCGATTGACCGCCGCCCCGCTTTGGCGCAAGCAGGCCTCATGCTGGTGCGCCTTCTCTTGCAGGTCCAGCGACTGGCCTTGCTGGTCGCAGTCTCGGTCTCCATGACCGCGACCGCCTATGCCCACCGCGCGCCGGTCCCGCAGGATCCCGCCATGGCCTTCATCCTGGCCAATGGGGGCGAGATCTGCGGGCAGGACGGCCATGACGGCCCGATGCCGCGCATGGATTGCGCGGCCTGCCAGCTTGTTTCGGCGCTTGACCTGCCGCCCGCCGCGGCGCTTCCCGTGCGGCTTCTGCTGCCCACCGCGGCCCCGCGCCTTGCCGCGCCGGTTCAGCCGCTGCCCGCCCGCGTCCTTGACCCGGCGCATGGCCCCCAAGGTCCGCCTTCGGCCTGACTTCGCCGAACCTGCCTCTCTCAGGGGCCTTTCCAACACTCGAACGGATGGAGTCCGTCATGTCCCGTATCCTGGCCCTTCTGGCCGCCCTCACCCTTGCCGCCCCCGTGCTGGCCCATGACTTCAACGCAGGCGATCTGCAGATCGTCCACCCCCATATCCCGCAGCCCGCCGCCACCGCCAAGGCCGCCGGCGGCTTCATGGCCATCGTCAACAGCGGCACCGAGGCCGATCGCCTGATCGGCGTCGAATCCGCGATCGCAGCCAAGTCCGAGGTGCATGAAAGCCGCGTGGATGCGAACGGCGTCGGCACCATGGTCCATATCGAGGCCATCGACCTGCCCCCGGGCGAGACCGTCAACCTCCAGCATGGCGGCTATCACATCATGTTCATGGGCCTGACCGCCCCGCTGATGGAAGGCGAGATGCACAAGGCCACGCTGATCTTCGAACGCGCCGGCCGCGTCGAGATCGAGTTCCAGGTCGACCCGCCGATGGGGCAGGGGGCGATGGCACCCGCCGATGCGGGTCATGGCGCGATGCACGGCGCCACCGACTGAGACCCCGGCGGCAACCGGAAGCGCCCGGTTGCCGCCCGCCTTGCGCCGGGCTAAACCCCTGTCATGGGAAGGGGAAACGACGATGCAGGGCTTCCACAGCGAACCGCGCCACGACAGCTATGACGTGGTGATCATCGGCGGCGCGATCATGGGATCGTCGACCGCCTGGTGGCTGACAGAGATGGGCTTCCCCGGCCGGATCCTTGTCGTCGAACGCGACCCCAGCTACGAAAAGGCGGCGACCACGCTGTCCTTCTCCTGCATCCGCCAGCAGTATTCGACCGAGCTCAACGTCCGCATCTCGCAGTTCGGCGCGGATTTCGTGCAGAACCTGCGCGCGCGGATGGGCGGCGACCCCCGCGTGCCTGAGCTGAAGATCCAGAACTTCGGCTATCTCTACCTCGCCGATACCGATGCCTTCGCCGACGTGCTGCGCGCCAACCACAAGGTGCAGGCCGCCGCCGGGGCGGGGACCCGGCTTTTGACGCCCGAACAGAGAATCTGTTCG
>JBKHWC010000035.1:9391-30203 GCA_046569765.1 Alphaproteobacteria bacterium
TACCGGGTCGACGACATCGTCCTCGGCAGCCTGAACACGGTCGATGAGGGCTATTTCGACGGCTCCACCGTCTTTGACTGGTTCCGCCGCAAGGCGCGCGAGGCGGGGGTGGACTATCTCGCCGATGAGGTCGTGGGGCTTGACCTGTCGCAGGGCCGCGTCACGGGCGTCCGGCTGAAATCGGGCCGCAGGGTCGGCTGCGGGCTGGTCGTCAACGCCGCCGGCACGCGCGGGGCTCAGGTCGCCGCCATGGCCGGAATCGCCCTCCCGATCGAGCCGCGCAAGCGGTTCAACTGGGTCCTCCAGGCCGCCACACCGCTCGACCGCCCGCTCCCCCTCACCATCGACCCCACCGGCGCCTATGTGCGCGAGGTCGGCGGCGGCACATACATGGCCGGGGGCCATGCCGAACCTGACGGCCCCGCCGCGCTGGACGATTTCACGATGCAGGAAGAGGTCTGGATGGACCACATCTGGCCCGCCATCGCCACCCGCATCCCCGCCTTCGAGGCGGTGAAGGTCATCAGCGAATGGGCCGGGCACTACGATTACAACCTTCTGGACCAGAACGCCGTCACCGGCCCGCATCCCGAGGTGACGAACTTCATCTTCCTGAACGGCTTCTCCGGTCACGGGCTGCAACAGTCCCCCGCGATGGGGCGCGGGACCGCGGAATGGATCATCCACGGCGGCTACCGCTCGCTGGACCTGTCGGCCTTCCACTATGACCGCATCAGCGAAGGTCGCGCCCTTGTCGAGGGCGCGATCATCTGATCATTCATCCATGAAGACGGCACCGGACTGGACCGCGATGGTCTCGCGCGGGGCCAGCACCACACCCAGCACACCCAGATAGACCAGGATGAACAGCGCGACGGCGGCATAGGTGCCATAGGACCGCACGCGGCGGGGCAAGGTCTGCGACATATCGGTTTCTCCTGACGTGGCAGCGGTTCGAGGTTCCGATAGGGCCTGAATAGCACCCTTCCCGATTTTTTGCCTCCTGAAGTTCACCCGGATCACGGAATTATTTCCCGACCGGCGGCTTTCCGCGCAAAGATCATCCTGTGCCGGGGCGTTTTCTGCACCTGCGAACGAATTCTGTTCCGTGGGGTCAGGCCCGCACGCCCGAGAATCGCACCTGCCATTCGGCGCGCTCCTCGTCGGTGATCTTGCGGAACAGGTTCTCGGGCACCTCGAACCCATGCCCGGCGGGCAGGGCACGCATCGCGGCCGAGATATCCGCGGGCCAGGTCCAGTCGTCCGACCCCACCGCCTTCATCATCGCGGCCGAGGCATCGGGGATGAACGGCGCGGACAGGATCGCATAGACCCGGATCAGGTTCAGAGCGAGGCGCACGATGGCCTGCGCCTGCTCGGGGTCGGTCTTGACCACCGACCAGGGCGCGGCCGATTGCAGGTATTCGTTGCCGATCACCCAGATCGCCCGCAACTCGGCGGCGGCCTTGCGGACCTCCATCGCCTGCATATGGGCCGTGTAATCCGCAATCCGCGCGCCAAGATCGGCGATCAGCGCGGTCTCCAACGGGCCGTAAGTGCCCCCGGCGGGGACCTCGTTTCCGAACTTCGACACCGCGAACTTGGTCACGCGGCTGACAAGGTTGCCCAGCACATCGGCCAGGTCCTTGTTCACGGACGCCTGGAAATTCTCCCAGGTGAATTCGCTGTCGCTGGACTCCGGTGCGTGGCTCAGCAGCCACCAGCGCCAGTAGTCGGCGGGCAGGATCGACAGGGCCTGGTCCATGAAGACGCCCCGCCCCTGGCTGGTCGAGAACTGGCCGCCGTCATAATTCAGGTAGTTGAAGGACTTGAGGTAATCGACCAGCTTCCACGGCTCTCCGCTGCCAAGGATGGTGGCGGGGAAGGAAAGCGTGTGGAAGGGAACGTTGTCCTTGCCCATGAACTGGTAATAGGTCACGTCGCCCGCGCCCTTGTCGGTGCGCCACCAGCGCTCCCAGGCGTCATCGCCCAGACCCTTGGCATCGGCCCATTCGGCGGTGCAGGCGATATATTCGATCGGCGCGTCGAACCAGACGTAGAAGACCTTGCCCTCCATCCCCGGCCAGGGCTGGTCGCCCTTCTTCACCGGGATCCCCCAGTAAAGATCGCGGGTGATCCCCCGGTCCTGCAGGCCGTCACCATCGTTCAGCCATTTCTTCGCGATGGACGTGGTCAGGATCGGCCAGTCGGTCTTGCTGTCGATCCAGGCCTCCAGCTTGTCCTTCAGCGCGCGCTGCTTCAGGTAAAGGTGCTTGGTCTCGCGCACCTCAAGGTTGGTCGATCCGCTGATCGACGACCGGGGATTGATGAGATCCGTGGGGTCAAGCTGCTTGGTACATTCCTCGCACTGGTCGCCTCGTGCGCCGGTATAGCCGCAGTTCGGGCAGGTCCCGGTGATATAGCGGTCGGGCAGGAAGCGGTTGTCGTCGATGGAAAAGACCTGCTTTTCCGACACTTCCGCGATCAGCCCGTTCTCGGCCAGTTTCCCGGCGAAATGCTGGGTCAGCTTGTGGTTCCGCTGGCTGGAGGAGCGGCCGAAATGGTCGAAGGACAGGCGGAACCCTTCGGCCAGCTTCTTCTGCACCTCATGCATTTCGGCGCAGTAGTCCTCCACCGGCTTTCCGGCCTTGGCCGCTGCCAGTTCCGCCGGCGTCCCGTGTTCGTCGGTGGCGCAGATGAACATCACCTCATGCCCCATCGCCCGGTTGAACCGGGCAAACAGGTCGGCGGGCAACTGGCTGCCCACGAGGTTCCCCAGATGCTTGATCCCGTTGATATAGGGAATGGCCGAGGTGATGAGGATGCGTGCCATGTCTGCGCCTTCCGTACCGGACGCGCGCTTTTACCGCGCGTCCGGGCGAAGGGCCAGAGGGGTTACTGCGCGCAATAGCCGCCGTCGACCAGATGGTAGGATCCGCTGATGAAGCTCGCGCGGTCCGAGAGGAGGTATTGCGTCAGGTCCGCGACCTCCTCCGAGCGGCCGAGCCGCCCGATGGGATGGGCGCCGACCAGCGCCTCCTTCGCGCCGGGGGGCAGGGCGGACAGAAGCGGCGTGTCGATGAAGGCCGGGCCGATGGCGTTCACCCGGATGCCCTTGGCCGAATATTCCAGCGCCGCCGACTTCGTGAGCCCCACCACCGCATGTTTCGCCGCCACATAGGCCGCGGAATTGGCAAAGCCGACCGAACCCAGGATCGAGGCGATGTTGACGATCGCGCCCCCGCCCGCGTCCAGCATCCGCGGAATGGCGTAGCGCATCCCGTAGAAGACGGCGTTCAGGTTGACGTCGATTACCCTCTGCCAGCCGTCCAGAGGATATTCCCCTGTGGGCGCCTGCGCCCCGCCGATCCCGGCGTTGTTGACCAGAAGCTGCAAGCCCCCGGCCCAATTCGCCGCCTCGGCCACCAGCCGTTCCACCGTCGCCGCATCGGCCACGTCGCCTGCGGCCGCCCGGGCTGTGCCGCCCGCCTGGGTGATCGCCTGCGCCACACGCTCGGCCGCCTCCTGCTTCAGGTCCTGCACCACGACCCGCGCGCCGCTGGCGGCAAGGCCCAGGGCAATGGCCTCGCCGATGCCTGAGCCCGCGCCGGTGACAAGGGCGGTCTTGCCGGTAAAGCTGATGTCCATACGGTGTCTCCTTCTGCTGTGGTCCTGTCTGACAAGACCCGACAAGTGTGACGCGTCCATGATCTGGCGCAAGTCAGACAGGCCCGTCGTCCAACCGCTCCAGCCGTTCGCCCGCCTCTCCGCGCTGCAACCGCCACGCGGCGGGAGGCGCCAGCCGCGCGCGCAGCCGGGTCAGCCGCCAGGTCTCGTCCTCGGCCCACAGAAGCCGCGCGCTGGGCAGTCGGGCCATGTGCCAGCGGCTTTCCACCCCCGGCGCGCCGCCCTGGCCGGGCAGGAGGATCAGCCCCAGCGGTGCCACCCCATCGTGATGCCGCGCGACCTCGGCCCCCGCTTCGGCCGCCAGATGCAGCCGGCGGATGGGGGTCAGCCCCGGCGGCGCCAGAAGCTCGCCCACCACCAGGGGCGCCACGCCGGACCGCAAGGCCTCTTCCATCGCCCAAAGCAGCCCCTCGTCCCGCCCCGCCGCGGCAAAGATCAGCCGCGCCGGATTCGCCATCCCCTGCAGGCCCGAGGCATTCAGCTTGTCCGAGCCCCAGCCCGGCCGCGCCCAGACCACCGGCCCCTCGCAGCGCCCCATGACCAGCGCCGCCAGCCGCAGCCGCGCGGGCCCGCAGAATTCATGCACCCGGCCCCGCTTCAGGGTCAGTTCCCCCACCAGCGGTTGCAAGTCATGCGGCCGTGGCGCGGCCTGGTCGTGGATCGGCAGACTCATGCGCGCAAATCTAGAATGTTCACGCAATGTTCTCAACCCCGACCCTTTGCGCCGCCACCATTCCGGCCTAGCTTGCCCGGCAAGCAACGGAGGCACCATGAAGACCCTGACCCTTGGCAAGACCGGCCTGACCGTATCCGAGCTTTGCCTCGGCACGATGACCTGGGGCAGCCAGAATACCGAAGCCGAAGGCCACGCCCAGGCCGACATGGCGCTGGACCATGGCGTGACCTTCTGGGACACGGCCGAGATGTATCCCACGAACCCCGTCCGCGCCGAAACCGTGGGCCGGACGGAAGCGATCATCGGATCCTGGCTGGCCGCGCGCGGCGGGCGCGACCGGCTGGTCATCGCGACCAAGATCACCGGCAAGGGCCAGATCGTCCGCCCCGGCCAGCCGATCACCGGCGCGACCATGCGGGCGGCGGTCGAGGACTCGCTGAAACGGCTGCGGACCGATTACATCGACCTGTACCAGCTGCACTGGCCGAACCGGGGCAGCTATCACTTCCGCCAATCCTGGCGCTATGCGCCGACCGGCACCGACAAGGCGGCCGAGACGGCGCACATGACCGACGTGCTGACCACCGCCCAGGCCCTGATCGCCGAGGGCAAGCTGCGCGCGATCGGCCTGTCGAACGAAAGCGTCTGGGGCGCGGCGCGCTGGGTCCAGCTGGCCGACACGCTGGGCCTGCCGCGCATGGCCTCGGTCCAGAACGAGTATTCGCTTCTCTGCCGCCAGTTCGACACCGACTGGGCCGAGTTCAGCCTGATCGAGGACATGCCCCTGCTTGCCTTCTCGCCGCTCGCGGCCGGGCTCCTGTCCGGCAAATATGCCGGCGACGTCATCCCCGAAGGCTCGCGCCGCAGCTTCACCCCCGACCTTGGCGGGCGGGTGACGCAGCAGGTCTTCCCCGCCGTCGCCGCCTATCTGGGCGTGGCCGCGCGGCATGGGCTTGACCCCTGCCAGATGGCCATCGCCTTCTGCCTCTCGCGGCCCTTCCGCACCATCCCGATCATCGGCGCCACCACGCTGGATCAGCTGCGCACCAATATCCGCGCGGCCGAGGTCACGCTTTCGCCCGAGGTGCTGGCCGAGATCGCGGAAACCCACCGGGCTTTCCCGGCGCCCTATTGACGGGTCTTGCGGCGGGGGGCGGATCAGGGCACTTCTGACGCGATGTCGAAACGGATGCCTCTTTTCCTCGCGCTGGGCCTCGCGGCCCTCCTGTCCGCCTGCCAGATCACCGGCGACCGGACGGCGGGCCCGGATGACGTGACCCCCAACGCCGTCGCCGGCGACGCGATCGAGGTCACGGCGCTGGACAGCCCGCCCGCCGCGCCCCCGGCCGAAGCCGCAGGCACCGAGGCCGCGCAGGTCCAGACCGCCCCCGCCCCGGCCAAGGCAGAGGCCACCGAACCCGCAACCGTTCCCGCCCCGCAGCCCGACCTCGCCGCCGGAGTCCCCGAGCCGCCCAAATCCGAACAGCAGATCGCCTGCGAGCGGAAAAAGGGCCGCTGGTCCTCGACCGGGAGGGGCAACCTGCGTGTCTGTGTCTTCACCACCCGCGACGGGGGCAAGCAATGCACCCGCGAAAGCCAGTGCGATGGGGTCTGCCTGGCGCGCTCCGGCACCTGCTCGCCCGTGAAGCCGCTGCTCGGCTGCAACGAGATCCTGCAGGACAACGGCGCGCGGGCGACGCTATGCATCGAGTGATCCTGGCCCTGACGCTGGCTCTGGCCGCCTGTGCGCCCGCCATCCAGAAGGTCGCGGGCTTCCGCACCCTCGAGACCCCGATCTGGTCCGCCGCCGCCTTCGCCCCCGCGCAAATCGCGGGCGACTGGCGGCAAGTCGCGGCCCATGCGCTGCGCCCCGGTGGCTGCACGACGGGGGCGCTGACCATCACGCCGACGGGCGCAGGGTTGCGCCTGGACGGCACGCTTTGCCTGAACGGCGAAGCGCAGCGCATCGCCGCCACCGCCCGGCCCTCCGGCCCTGGCCGCCTGTCGGTCGAGGGGCAAGAGGATTGGTGGATCCTTTGGGTCGATTCCGGCTACCGGACGCTCGCCATCGGTACGCCCTCGGGCCGGTTCGGCTTTGTCCTCGACCGCGGCGTGCCCGCGACCGACCGGCTGACCGCGGCGCGCGAGATCTTCGACTTCAACGGCTACCTCCCCGCCGCTTTCCGCCCGCTTTAGCGCACCCGCTCCAGCAGCCCCGCCAGATGGGCGACCATGTCGCGCGCGCCCACCTCGGCCTCGCGCACCAGAAGGTCGAAATGCTGGGTGATCGTCTCGACCCGCACCGTGTCGCGGAAGGCCAGGTAATGCCGCCCCAGGTAGATCACCGCCAGAAGCGGGCCGAACACCGTCACCGGGGCCGAAAACAGCTTGCGCGCGTCGAACAGGCACAGCCGCAGCGAGGGGTAGAGCTGCTCGCAAAGCCGCATCAGATGCCGCAACTGCTCGCGCCGCACCGCTGCCCCCAGCCCCTCATAATAGCCCGAGCCGGTCGCAAAGGCCGTCAGCTCGTGCAGCGGCAGCGCGATCTCGTAATCCGACCCCGCGCCGCGCATCCACTTCAGCCGGTCCTCGAAGGCGCCGATCGCCTGTTCCGCCGTCCGGCCCAGCTGCGGCTCGTACTCCCATTCCACCACCGCCCGCGTCTTCAGCATGTCGGGCAGCGTCGCCGGGACATGGCGGATCTTGTAGCCCGCCGCCTCCTGATGCCAGCCGAAGATCCGCTCGTCGATCAGCGCGCGGGGCGCCTCGGTCAGGGACAGCGAGGCCGCCAGCAGGTCCGCAATCGGCTCGGGCCGCCCGGACAGGCCCAGCAGCCAATCCGCGCTGATCCCCAGAGCCCGTGCGCAATCCGCCGCCAGCTGCGCGTTCGGCAGCCGCGTCCCCGCCTGCAACAGGGCCGAGATGGTGGAGCGATCCACCCCCGTCCGCCGCGCCAGTTCCGCCTGGCTCATCTTGCGGCTGGCCATCGCCTCGGTCAGCCGGGCGCGGAACACGGGGGCGCGGTCACGCTTGTCGATCTTTTCCATCATCTGTCCACTTTCCGCAACATATGCTGGTTTCAGTTTACAATATCCCGAATGTCCCCCATCCGTCGATCTTGTTATGCTTGTGTCACACGCTCAGTTCCCAGGCCCCATCTTGCAGACCCAGTCCCGCGCCATCGAATGGCCCACGCTTGCCCTTTTCGCCGCAACCTACGCCCTCTGGGCCGTTGCCACCACCGCCCTCTGGACCGTCTCGCCGCTCCTCGCCACCCTGGCCGCCGCGCTGGCGATCGCGCAGTTCTCCTCGCTCACGCATGAGGTCTTGCACGGCCACCCGTTCCGCAACCAGCCCCTGTCCGAGGCGCTGGTCTTCCCCGGCCTGACGATCTTTGTCCCCTACCTGCGCTTCAAGGACCTGCACCTGCAGCACCATTTCGACCCGGCCCTGACCGACCCCTATGACGACCCAGAGTCGAACTACCTCGACCCCGCCGTCTGGGCGCGCCTGCCCGGGCCGGTCAAGATGCTCTTGCGCTTCAACAACACGCTCTTCGGCCGGATGCTGGTCGGTCCGGCGATCTCGACCTGGGCGCTGGTCAAGGGCGATCTGGCCGCGATGGCCCGGGGCGACCGCCGCGTCTGGCTGGCCTGGGCGCTGCACCTGCCGGGCGTGGCGCTGGTGGGTCTTTGGCTTTCCTGGGCCGCGATGCCGGTCTGGGCCTACCTCCTGGCCGCCTATCTGGGCTGGAGCCTTCTGAAGATCCGCACCTATCTGGAACACCGCGCGCATGAGGCGGCGCGCGCCCGCACCGTGGTGATCGAAAGCCGGGGACCGCTAAGCCTCTTGTTTCTGAACAACAATTTCCACGTCGTCCACCATATGCACCCCAATGTGCCGTGGTACAAGCTGCCCGCGCTCTACTTTGCCAACCGTGACCATTACCTGCGGCGGAACGAAAGCTACCGCTACGGCAGCTATGTCGAGATCTTCCGCCAGTACCTTTTCCGCGCCAAGGACCCGGTGCCGCACCCGATCTGGCCGGTGAACAAGGGCGGCGCGCTAGACCAACCGGCGGAACTGCGGGGTGGTGCCGGAATTGTCGAAGAACGGCACGCCGGGCTGGTCGCCGCCCGTCACTAGGGCCGTGACCTCGGCCAGCACCACCTCGGTGATGAAGGGCAGGTCCAGCGCGCGGGCCTCGGGCAGGGGCAGCCAGCGCAAGAACTCAAGCTCGCCCGACGCAGCCGAGAGATCATCGGCGTCCCCTTCAAGGCCGGCAGCATCGGCCAGAAAGAAGAAGGCATCGAACCGACGCGGACGGCCGGGCGGGGTGATCGCGCGGAATACAAGGCGCAGCGGCGGGGTGTCGCGGCGCAAGGACAGGCCCGTCTCCTCGGTCAACTCGCGCAAGGCCGCCGCGACAAGGGCAGCGGCGGGAACCGGCGCGTCACGGTCCAGCCGCGCGCGGCAGAGGTCCGAGAGGGGCAGCGGTTCCTGGCGCATCGCGGTATGGGCGGTCATGTCCTCGGGATCGACCGCGCCCCCCGGGAACACGAATTTCGACGGCATGAACACGGCCCCGGATCCGCGCTGCCCCATCAGCACCTGCGCGCCCTGGGGCGTGTCCCGCCACAGGATCACGGTCGCGGCGGGCCGGATCGGCTCAGACATCCGGGGCGGACCCGAAGCCGTGCATCCGCTTGGCCCATTGCAGCGCCACCAGCGCGCCCTTCAGCCGGGGCAACAGGTACAGCGACAGCGCGACCGTCCCCAGGGTGAAGCCCACCGCCATCGCCAGGGGTTCCGGTCGCCATTTCGTGTAGACGAACATCAGGACCGGAGCCAGCAGGTGCCCGACGATCAGGATCGTCATATAGGCCGGCCCATCGTCGGCCCGGTGATGGTGCAGTTCCTCGCCGCAGACCGGGCAGGCGTCGCGCACCTTCAGATAGCCGCGCATCATTGGCCCCGCCCCGCAATTCGGGCAGCGCCGCCGCCAGCCGCGCAGTAGCGCGGGCTTCACCAGGCGGTCTTCGGCGGGCAGGTCGGCAGTGGCAAGGGTCATGGCGGACTCATCTTTCGGGCAAGCCCCACACATAGGCGCAAATTCCGCGGCTGCACAGGGGGCCCCCCTGTGTCGTCCTGTCGCAAATCGCCGCGACGGAAATCCGCGCCCCCGGCGTGTGATGGTCATGGGTCCCGAAGACCGGGGCCGCGAATGGAGACCAAGATGCAGAAATCCACCAAGACCGCGCTCGTGATCCTGTCGGTGACCGGAGCCCTCTTCGCCACCGCCACCTTGGCCGACATGGGACCGGGCAAGCGAATGGGCATGGGCGGCGAGATGCTGATGGATCGCTTCGACGAGATCGACGCCGACAAGGACGGCAAGATCACCCCGGCGGAACTCGCCGCCCACCGCCAGGCCCGCTTTGCTGCAGCCGATGCGAATTCGGACGGCAAGCTGGATGCCGGGGAACTCACCGCCTTCCACGCCGCCCGGATGGCCGAGCGCATGGAGGCCCGCACCACCCGCATGATGAAGTGGCTTGATGCCAACGGCGACGGCGCGCTCTCGGCCGACGAAATGCCCGACGGGCCCGAACCCGACCGACTGGCGCGACTGGACACCGACGGCGACGGCGCGATCTCGAAAGAGGAAGCCCAGGCCGCGGCCGAACGGATGGCCGGCCACAAGCACCGCCGCGGCATGCAGTCCGACGACTGAGGCTTGCGGCCCGGCCCGCTTCGGGCAAGGCTTCCGGGGATGATGATGGCCTTCGACGCGGATACGGCTTCGGACGAGGCGCTCATGGTGCTCTATGCGAATGGAGACCGTGAGGCCGCGCTGACGCTGACCCGTCGCATCACGCCCCGGATCCTGGCCTATGCCGCCCGGATGCTGGGCGGCGACCGGGCCGAGGCCGAGGATGTGGCCCAGGAAACCATGCTCCGGCTCTGGCGCATCGCGCCGGACTGGCGGCAGGGCGAGACGAAGGTGACGACCTGGGCCTACCGGGTCGCCACCAACCTTTGCCTCGACCGGCAGCGGGCGCGTCGCCGCAAGGCGCAGACCGCGCTGGAGGACGCGCCCGACCTGCCCTCGGCTGACCCCAGCGCCGAGGGTCGCCTTGTGCAGGCCGACCGAATGGCCGCGCTGCAGGCCGCGCTGGGCGAGTTGCCGGACCGCCAGCGTCAGGCCGTGGTGCTGCGCCATATCGAAGGCCTGACCAACCCCGAGATCGCCGCCGTGATGGAGATCGGTGTCGAGGCGGTGGAAAGCCTGACTGCCCGTGGCAAGCGCGCCCTGTCCGCGATCCTGGCCGGACGGCGCGACGAACTTGGATACAGGGACGACCCCGATGCCGATGGATGACCTCGACGACCTTTTCGCCGCCGCGCGGGCCGACCGGCCGCAGCCCTCGGAGGCGCTGCTGCAGAGGGTGCTGGCCGATGCGCTGGCTCAGCAACCGTGCCCTGCGCCAACACCCGTCCATCGCTCCGGCCTTCTGGCCCGCCTCTCGGCAGCCTTCGGCGGCGGTCCGGCGCTGGCGGGCGTCTGCTCGGCGGCCGTGGTGGGGCTGGTGCTTGGCTATCTGAACCCCATGACCTACGACTATCTCACCGGCGGGCTGACCGGCGCCGAGACGGTCGACCTCTTCCCCTCCACCGATTTCCTGTCCTCCGAAGGCTGACGCCATGACCGAGCCCACCGCCAAAACCCCCTCCGGCCGCGGCCTGAAGATCGCGCTTGCGGTCTCGCTTGCGCTGAACCTTGCCGTTGCGGGCCTGGTGGCAGGGGCCTGGCTTTCGGACCACGGGCCGCGCCGCGACATGCCGCGCGACCTCTCCTTCGGCCCCTTCACCGAGGCGCTGAGCCCCCAGGACCGCCGCGCGCTTCGGCGCGAATTCCTGTCCCGCGCCCCCGAATTCCGCGCCGCGCGCCAGGAAGCCCGGGCCGAGTTCGACCGGCTTCTTGCCGCGCTGCGGGCAGAACCTTTCGACCCTGCCGCCCTGACCAGCGCCCTTGCCGCGATCCAGACCCGGAACTCCGACCGGCTGGAACTTGGCCGCAGCCTGATCGAGACCCGGCTTCTGACCATGGAGGAGGCCGACCGCCGCGCCTTCGCCGACCGGCTGGACGCGGCGCTGCGTCGCCGCCCCTAGGCCGCGCTCTGCCGGTAGGTGACCTGATTGCGCCCGGCGCCCTTCGATTCCAGCAGGGCCAGGTCTGCCTGCTCGACCAGCCGGTCCACAGACAGCGCGCCGCCCCCCCCCTCCAGCGCCGAGACGGCGACCCCGATCGAAACCGTCACCTTCAGCGCCTGTCCCGTGGCCAGCCGGATCGGCCGCTCATCGATCGCCTCGCACAGCCGTTCGGCCACCAGCCGCGCCTCGGGGATTGAGCTGTCGGGACGCACCGCCAGGAACTCCTCGCCGCCAATCCGCGCCAGGAGATCGCCCTCGCGCAGGTTCACCCGCAGGCGGCGCGCGACCTCGATCAGGACGGCATCGCCCGCGGCATGGCCATGCTGGTCGTTCACCGCCTTGAAGCGATCCAGGTCCACCACCATCACCGCCACGTCGCGCCCGCGTTCCACCGCCCGCGCGGCGATCAGCGGCAACTGCTGCGCGGCGTGGCGACGGTTGAAAAGCCCGGTCAACGGATCGACCAGCGCCAGCCGCAGGCTGTCCTCGATCCGCGCCCTGCGCCGGTCGCCCTGCCGCTTGCGACGCAACAGGCTGCGGGTCCGCAGCGCCAGCTCGGTCGCCGTGACATGCGGCGCCACCACATCGTCCGCGCCCAGATCGAAGGCGATCGCCGCCTCCTCGCCCTCGGCCGCGCGGCCAACCACGCAGACCGCCGAATGTCGCGTCGCCTGCAGGCTCTTCAGCTCGGACACCAGCCGCAGCGAGGCGGTGGCATCCGCATCCTCGTCATGGATGATGAACACATCCGGCACCTCGCCGCCCCGGGTCGCGGCCGAAGCCTCGGCCAGCGCCTGCGACCGCGACAGGATCACCAGCCGGTCGCGCAGCTGTCCCGACAGGTCGCGCTGCAACCGCCACGCCGAGTCCGGCTGGCCCGTCACCACTGCCACCGTTGCGCTGGGCTCATAGGCCAGCGCGGCCTCCGCCATCCCCGGCTCCATCTCCGCGGCCTCGGCATAGTCGATCTCGGCCCGTGCCCGCAGAAGGTTCCGCACCCGCGCCAGCAGCACCTGGTCGCTGGCCGGTTTCACGATCACATCATCCGCCCCGGCCGAGAAGGCCGCCAGCCGCGTTTCGCTGTCCTGTGCGGCGGTCAGCACGATCACGGGAATGTCGCGCGTGCGCAGATCGCCGCGCAGCCGCCGCAGGACCTCATGCCCCGAGATATCGGGCAGGCTGAGATCCAGCAGGATCAGGTCGGGCCGCAGCTCGACCGCCAGCCCCAGGCAGCTTTCCCCGTCCACGGCCAGAATCGGCTCATAATAGGCAGCCGCCAGCCGCGCCCGGTAGACGATGCGATTTGTCGCCATGTCGTCGACAATCAGAATGCGTCCGCTCATCTTCCGAAGCCATGCTGCGTTTTCCCAACTCCTGAACACTGTGTTACCGAGAGAGTTAAGAAATCCTTTCCGAATTGCGGCGAAGGCTTTATTTCCCGGCCCAGTCAGGAAAAATCACGATGAAAACCCCCAAAAATCAGCAAGAATCCGCGCAAACGCTCGCCTTGCGAGCACTTGCCTGGCTTCTGGCCGATGAAGAGCTTACCGGCCTCTTCCTTGGTGCAACCGGGGCCAGTCCCGCGGATTTGCGCGCTCGCGCACAGGATGCAGACTTTCACCTGGCGATTCTCGATTTCCTGCTCATGGACGATCGATGGGTCGTTGCCTTCTGCGACGGGCAGGGTCTTCCCTACACCGCGCCGATGCAGGCCCGCGCGGCGCTGGGCGGAACCGAGGATTGGCAGGGATGATCGACGCACTTCTTTTCGACAAGGACGGAACGCTGTTCGACTTCCGTCTCAGCTGGGGCGGCTGGGCGGCGGCCTTCCTGCCGACCCTGGCACGCGACGCGGGCCATGCCCGGCGGCTGGGCCAGGCCATCGGCTTCGACGCCCCGTCCCGCAGCTTCGCCCCCGACAGCCCGGTCATCGCCGGCACCGCGGCCGAGATCGCCTGCGCGCTTCTGCCTGAACTGCCGGGCACGGCGCTGGATGACCTGACCGACCGGATCAACGCCACCGCCGGCAACGCGCCGATGGCCGAGGCCGTGCCGCTCCGCCCGCTCCTGACCGCGCTGCGGGGCAGGGGGCTTCGGCTGGGCGTGGCCACCAATGATTCCGAGGCCCCGGCGCGCCAGCATCTCGCCGCGCATGGGCTGACCGAGCTTTTCGACTTCATCGCCGGATATGATTCCGGTCATGGCGCCAAGCCCGGTCCCGGCATGTGCCTGGCCTTCGCCCGCGACCTGGGGCTGAACCCGGCGCGCGTCGCGATGGTGGGCGACAGCCTGCACGACCTGCACGCCGGCCGCGCCGCCGGGATGCGCACGATCGGGGTCCTGACCGGCCTTGCCGATGCCAGTGTCCTTGCGCCCCATGCCGATGTCGTCCTGCCCGATATCGGCGCGATCCCCGGCTGGCTGGCCGAACTTCCGACCTGATCGCCCGAAAACGACGCTTTCACGTCGCTCCTGCGGTTCCCATCGTGGCCGCGCATCCGTCATCTTCCCCCCAGCAGCGGAGGGACCGATGACCGAAGAGCCAACTCGCAGGAAGCGCGCCGGTGGACGGGCGGGGATGAAGGTCCGCGCGGGCTCGGCCGCGATCGACCAGATGCCCTGGCGGATCCCGGTCAACCCCGACGCCCCAACCGAACCCCTGGACGCCGACGGCGTGCAGCGCATCCACCGGACCGCGATGCGCATCCTGTCCGAAATCGGGATCGAATTCCTGAACCCCGACGCCGTGGCGCACCTGCAAAAGGCCGGCTGCATCGTCAACGGCACCAACGTCCGCATGGACGAGGATTTCGTGATGGAAATGCTCGCCCGCGCGCCCGAGACCTTTACCATCACCCCGCGCAACCCGGATCACGAGCTGATCATGGGCGGCAAGCACATGCTCTTCGTGAACGTCAGTTCGCCCCCCAATGCCTGGGACATGGAACGCGGCAAGCGGTCCGGCGATTTCGAGACCTTCCGCGAATTCATGAAGCTGACGCAGTATTTCAACTGCATCCATATCGCGGGGGGCTATCCGGTCGAACCCGTGGACATCCACGCCTCGGTCCGCCACCTGGATTGCCTTTATGAAAAGCTGACCCTCACCGACAAGGTGGTCCACGCCTATTCCCTGGGCGCCGAACGGGTCGAGGATGTGATGGAGATGGTCCGCCTCGCGGGCGGCCTTTCCCACTCCGAATTCGACGCGAAGCCGCGGATGTACACCAACATCAACTCGGTCTCGCCGCTGAAGCACGACTACCCGATGCTCGACGGCGCGATGCGGATGGCCAAGCGCGGTCAGCCGGTCGTCGTGACGCCCTTTACCCTGGCCGGGGCCATGGCCCCCGTCACCATGTCCGGCGCCGTGGCCCTGTCCGTCGCCGAGGCGCTGGCGGCCATCGCGCTTCTGCAATACATCGCGCCGGGCTGCCCGGTCGCGATCGGCACCTTCACCTCGAACGTCGACATGAAGTCGGGCGCCCCCGCCTTCGGCACGCCGGAATACATGCGCGCGACGCAGATGACCGGGCAACTCGTGCGCCACTACAAGCTGCCGCTGCGCTCCTCCGGCGTCTGCGCGGCCAACGTCCCCGACGGCCAGGCGATGTGGGAAACCTCGAACTCCCTCTGGGCCGCCGTTCAGTCGCGCACCAACATGGTCTACCATGCGGCGGGCTGGCTTGAGGGCGGCCTGATTGCCTCCCCCGAGAAATTCATCATGGACTGCGAGGTCCTGCAGATGATCCAGCGCTATTTCGAGGAACCGACCTGGGCCACCTCGGACGAGGATCTCGCCTTCGACGCGATCCGCGAAGTGGGCGCTGGCGGCCACTATTTTGGCGTCCAGCACACCCAGGACCGCTATCAGCAGGCCTTCTACCAGCCCTTCGTCAGCGATTGGCGCAACTATGAGGCCTGGCAGGCAGATGGCAGCGTCTGGACGGTCGAACGCGCGCACCGGATCTACAAGCAGATCCTGGCCGAATTCGAAGCCCCCGCGATGGACCACGCCGCGCATGAGGAATTGGCCCGTTTCGTCGCCCGCCGGAAAGAGGAAGGCGGCGCACCGACCGATTTCTGACGCCGGACCCCGGAGTTTTCGAAAACTCCGGGCCGGAGCCTTCAAAGGCTCCGCTGCGATTTCTTCGAAGAAATCGCCCGCTCTTGACGTTCCCCGCCCCGCCCCTGACCATCGCGGAGCCATGACCCTTGTCGAAGCCTCGCTCGCCGATCTTGCCGCTGCCCTGGACCAGGGGCGCACAACCGCCGTCGCGCTTGTGGCGCAATGCCTGCAACGCATCGCGGCCTTCGACCGCGCCGGCCCGCGGCTGAACGCGGTCCCCGTCCTGAACCCCCAGGCGTTTGACGAGGCCCGGGCCTCCGACCTCCGCCGCCTGCGGGGGCAAACGCTCGGCCCCCTCGACGGCATCCCCTACACCGCAAAGAACAGCTTCAAGGCCAGGGGACTGACCGTTGCCGCCGGCTCCCCCGCTTTCGCCGACCTTGTTGCCACGGACGACGCTTTCGCCAACGCCCGCCTCCGCGCCGCCGGGGCCGTCCTGATCGGCCTGACCAACATGCCCCCCATGGCCAATGGCGGGATGCAGCGCGGGCTCTACGGCCGGGCGGAAAGCCCGTACAATGCCGATTACCTGACTGCAGCCTTCGCCTCGGGCTCGTCCAACGGCTCGGGCACCGCGACAGCCGCCAGTTTCGCCGCCTTCGGCCTGGGCGAGGAGACCTGGTCCTCCGGCCGCGCGCCCGCCGCGCTGAACGCGCTTTGCGCCTATACCCCGTCGCGCGGGGTGATCTCGGTCCGGGGCAACTGGCCCCTGGTCCCTACGATGGACGTGGTCGTTCCCCATACCCGCAGCATGGCCGACCTTCTCCTGCTCCTCGACACCCTCGTCGCCGATGACCCCGACACACGCGGCGACTTCTGGCGCGCCCAGCCCTGGGTTCCGCTGCCGAAGCCCTCCGAACACCGCCCGCCCAGCTATCCTGCCCTCGCCACCTCGGCGACCCTCAGGGGCAAGCGCATCGGCATCCCCCGCATGTACATCAACGCCGACCCTGACGCGGGAGGGCAGGGGATCGGCGGCCCCACTGGCCAGAAGATCCAGACCCGCGCCTCGGTCGTTGCCCTATGGGAGGCCGCGCGCAAAGCGATGGAGACTGCAGGGGCCACCGTCATCCCCACCGACTTCCCGGTCATCACCAACTACGAATCCGACCGCCCCGGCGCGCCCTCGATCCACAGCCGGGGCCTGGTCTCGCCCGCTTATCTCAAGGCCGAGATCGTCGACCTCTCCGCCTGGTCCTGGGACGATTTCCTCCGCGCCAACGCGGGCACGCCCGCCACCCTCGCCGAGGTTGACGGCGCGATGATCTTCCCCCGGCCGCCCGGCGCGCTCGCCGACCGCTACACCGGCTTTGACGACGATATCGCCGAATATCCCGCCCATGTCCGCGCCCATCCCTGCGACGATTACCGCCAGATCCCGCATCTGGAAGCGGGCCTGAAGGGGCTGGAAGCCACCCGGAGGCAGGACCTGGAAGACTGGATGGACCGGCTGGGCCTCGACGCCGTCGTCTTTCCCGCCCTGGCCGATGTCGCGCCCGCCGATGCAGACACCAACCCCGCCTCGGCCGACCTGGCCTGGCGGAACGGCACCTGGGTCGCCAATGGCAACCTTGCCATCCGGCATCTTGGCATCCCGACCGTCACCGTGCCGATGGGCACGATGGCCGATACCGGCATGCCCATGGGGCTGACCTTCGCCGGTCGCGCCTATGACGACGCCGCACTCCTGCAACTCGCCACCGCCTTCGAGGCGACCGGCCGGTATCGCGCGCCTCCGCCCCGCACCCCCGACCTGCCCGCGCCTCCGGTCATCCCGCCCGCCGACGCACCCGCGCCGACCCTTTCCACGCAGCGCAAGGGCGACAGCCTGACGCTGACCGCCAGCGCGCCGATCCTCTGGGCCTCGGTCGACGGCCAGCTCGTCCCGGGCCTGCCCGCGACCTCGGTCACGCTCCGCATCCCGGACAACACCCACCGGCCAGCATCTGGCTGCGGCCCCACGGGCCCGCTGGTCGTTGCGCTCTTTGCCGAAGGGCAGGGGGCAAGCGTCACCTGCTGAGCCCTCCTCGTTCGACTGCGCCCCCCCCCCGCCTTCAGCGCCGCGCCAGCCGCCAGAAGCGCCACATCAGGCTCCCGGCCGCGCAGAAGAGGCCCACCACCAGCCCCAGCCACAGCCCCACGCCGCCATAGCCCAGCGGAAAGGCCAGCACATAGCTTGCCGGGATCCCGATCAGCCAGTAGCTGACCGCGGCCAGCACCATCGGCACCTGCGTGTCCCGGACCCCGCGCAACAGCCCCAGCGCCATCACCTGCATCCCGTCGGCCAGCTGGAACAGCCCCGCGACCATCAGCAGCACCACCCCATAAGCCAGGATTGCCGCGCTCTCCGGCTTGTCCATGTCC
The DNA here is from genome assembly GCA_046569765.1 of Alphaproteobacteria bacterium. GTDB lineage: Bacteria > Pseudomonadota > Alphaproteobacteria > Rhodobacterales > Rhodobacteraceae > Tabrizicola. The sequence continues at coordinate 27,463 of JBKHWC010000035.1, forward strand.
AGGAACAGCGCCACGATCGGCTGTGGCACGCTCAGGAACAGCGCGACCGAGGCGACCGCGACCGCCAGCGACAGCGCCAGCGCCACCACCGCCGCCCGGCGCAGGCCCGGCCAGTCGCCCCGCCCCTCGAACTGCGCGACCCGGATCGTCGCGGCGCTGGACAGGCCGACATGCAGCATGAAGGTCAGCGCCGCCACCTCCAGCGCGATCCCATGCGCGGCCAGCTCGACCGTGCCGATCCAGCCCATCATCAGCGCCGAGGCATGGAACATCCCGCCCTCCGCCACCCCGGTCAACCCGATCGGCACGCCCAGCCGCCAGACCTGCCGCAGCGCCTGCCAATCCGGCCGCCAAAAGCGCTGGAACAGGTGGAACCGACGCAGCGCGGGCAGAAGCCCGGCGTAAAGCCCCAGCACCAGCAGCGAGACGACCTGCACCGTGACCGTCGCCACCGCTGCCCCCGCCGCGCCCAGCTCGGGGAAACCCCAGTTGCCGAAGATCAGCGCCCAGTTGACCGCGATGTTCAGCCCCACCGCGCCCAGCGTGACCCACAGCACGACCTGCGTCCGCCCGAAGGCCGACAGGTAACTCTGCAACACCGTCACGCACAGCGCCGCCACCATGCCCAGCCCCGCGACCCGCAGATACTCCTGCCCGATCGCCGCGACCTCGGCCTTCTGCCCCAGCGCCAGCAGAATCCCTTCGGATCCCCAGAACAGCGGATAGACCACCACGCCATAGCCGATCGACAGCCAAAGCCCCATCCGCGTGTCGCGCCGGACCTGGGTCTCGTCCCCCCGCGCCAGCGCCGCCGCCACCAGCGGCAGCACCGCCTTGGCAAAGCCCGAGCCGAGGACAAAGACGATGAAGAAGCTCGACGCCCCCAGCACCACCGCCGCCAACGGCACGACGCCATACCAGCCCATCATCACCACATCGGTGACATGCAGCAGGAACTGCGCCAGTGAGGATCCGGCAAGCGGCAGGCCCAGCGCCAGGGTCTCCCGCGCATGGGCAGAGGTGGTCATCGGTGTCATGGCCGCAGGCTTACGCGCGGCCGAGGGGCTTCACAAGCCACCGCCCTCGCCGCAGCGCGGCGTCGTCAGAGCGACCGCACCAACAGCCCCAGCGCCGCCACCGCCAGCGCCGCGCCCGCCACCAGTTCCAGCACCGGCAAGGCGCGGGCGACGCGGCCGCCGCCCAGCCCCGCCAGCGCGCCTTCCCGCGCCCAGACCGCCATCAGCGCGACGCCCACCGTGACCAGCGCCGTGCCGATCCCGATGGCGAAGGCCCCCGCGATCCCGGCCAGCGCAATCCCCAACTGCCAGGTCACGATCAGCACGAACAGCGCCCCCGAGCAGGGGCGCATCGCGATACCGGCAACCAGCAGCAGCGCATCCCGCCAGCCCTGCACCCCCGCCACCGCCTCCAGCGAGGGGCCATGCGCGTGCTTGCAGTCCGGCCCATGCACATGAACCGGATGGTCGTGGTCGTGGTCGTGGTCGTGACCATGGCCCAGACGCGAAATCCCGCGCAGGCCGCGCCAGACCAGCCACAGCCCCAAGGCCGCGATCATCGCATGGCCGATCGGCGTGACCCAATCCTCGGCCGCGCCCTCGACCCGGCCCCGCTCCAGCCCCAGCACCGCGAACAGCCCATAGACCAGCGCCACCGCCACCGCCGCCTGCGCCAGGCTCGACACCACGGCCAGCCCCGCCAGCCGCCCCACCGGCACCCGGCGGGCAACGCCATAGCCGCCGATCACCAGCTTGCCATGCCCCGGCCCCGCCGCATGCAGCACCCCATAGGCCAGACAAAGCCCCCAGAAGGCCGCCAGCGCGCCGGGCTCGCCCCGGCGCAGCGCCCGGATCGCGCCCGCCAGCCTCTCCTGCGCCGCCCGCTGCGCAGCCTCCAGCCAGGCCGCGAGCCCGCCCAGGGCACCAACCGCCCACAACATCCCCAGCGCCACCACCAGCGCCAGCCCCGCCAGCATCACCCCGCGGCGCATGTCACCCGCACTTCCTCGGCGAAATTCGCCCCCACCGCAGGGAACTCCGCCTCCAGATCGACGTCAGGCGCATATTCCGACAAGGCCGCCAGCAGCGTCTCCTGTGCCTCGTCCAGATCGGGGACAAAGACCCGCGCCGAACAGCCCGCGCCTCCGGTCAGGACCGGATCATGCGGAATGGAATAGGCGACGTAATAGCCCGGATCATAGGCCTGGATCACCAGCGGCACCTCGCCCACCGGCACCGGAGCGGCAAAGACCCGCAGATGCGACGAGGTGACCTTCCCCTCGGCATAACTGGCGGAAAACTCCTGTGGCCCCGACAGCTCCAGCGGCGCCTCGCCCAGCAGGGCATAGGTGTCCCCCGCGAACCCCTCGTCCCAGGCCATGTCGAACCCCGACAGCTGGGCGACCTCGGCCTCGGTCAGGACCTCATCCCCATCCGGGTCCAGCCCCCGGTCGGCGATGACGTACAGCGAGTAAAGCTCGTCATAGGTCCAGTCGATGCGGACCCCGGTGGCCTCGTTCCGCTCGTTCAGGATCACCTCGACCTTCGTGTCGATCCAGACATGCGGATGGGCCAGCGCCGGTCCGGCAGCCAGACTGGCCAGAAGAAAGGAAACAGCACGCATGGCGCGCAACCTAGTCAGCCCCGCCAGCCCTGCCAAGGGGCCCCCGCCGGACCGGCGGAAACCTCCCAAATTTTCTGTCCCCAAGTATCCTCAGGGGGTTT
>JBKHWC010000036.1:0-29598 GCA_046569765.1 Alphaproteobacteria bacterium
CCAGCGGCGGCAAGCAGAAGCTCGGGAAAACCTCGAAGATGGGGCAGCGCGACATCCGGCGATTGCTGGTCATCGGGGCGACAGCGGTGATCCGCTGGGCCTCGCGCCGCGGTGCGCCGAAGGGGTCGTGGCTGGCGCGGATGCTGGAACGGAAACCGATCCCGGTGGTCGCGGTCGCGCTGGCGAACAAGATGGCACGGGGCATCTGGGCGATGCTGACGCGCGGTGAAAGCTATCGTGGTCCGGTGCTGATCGGCGCCTGATCGGGCATCGAACGGGCAACCGGGCCACCGAGTTGTGAGGAAGGCATGATCAGCATGGGCAAATGATCGACATGATCCGGGTCGGGCAAACCAGAAACCTTCTCCGAGCCTCGAGCTCGCCGTTGGAGATTTGGTCCCGCTCCGCGCATCACCATCCCGGCCAGCGGCGCCATGTCAGCCGCACGAACAGGCCTGACAAAAGACCGCACTCGATCACAAGTCCAGACGATCAGAAATTCCTTGCAAACCGAGCGGCATCCACAAAAGAAGGTTCGTTGTCAGTTCCGTCCGATTCGCCACACCACTCGGAAGATCAACGGATTTCAGGCAATGCGGTGCCCGTCGTCGGCGGAGGCCTGCCCGTCCGTGCTGCGTGACGGTCAACCGGATTCCCATGGCCGCAGTTATGGCCAAGGATGGTCTGACAAAGGGAGGGTCGCGCATGACCTCGACGGCAAGGCGGATGCGGGCCTGGACCGGGCCGACGATCCTGAGCTACGGGTTCCGGCCCTTTTTCCTGGGGGCGGCGGTCTGGGCGGCTCTGGCGATGGGGCTTTGGCTGGCGATGCTGGCCGGGCGGATCACCCTGCCTTCGGCGTTCGAGCCCTTCGCCTGGCACGCGCATGAATTCCTGTATGGCTATCTTGGGGCGGTCATCGCGGGATTCCTGTTCACCGCGGTGCCGAACTGGACCGGGCGGCTGCCGATCGTGGGCTGGCGGCTGGGGGCGCTGACGCTGGTCTGGGTGGCAGGTCGGCTGGCGGTCACGCTGGGCGCGGGCTGGCCTGCGGGGCTGGTGGCGGCGGCCGACCTGGCCTTTCCGCTGATCTTCGCCTTGGCAATCGGCCGCGAGATCGTGGTGGGCCGGAACTGGCGCAATCTTGTCGTGCTGGCGATGCTGGCGGTCTTTGCCCTGGGCAATGCGCTGTTTCACTGGGAGGCCGCGCAGGGCCAGAGCGCCGCGCAGGGCTTTGGCCTGCGCCTCGGCCTGGGCGCAGGCGTGATGATGATCGCGGTGATCGGGGGGCGGATCGTGCCCTCGTTCACCCGCAACTGGCTGGTGAAGCAGGCACCGGGGCGGCTGCCGGTCCCGCCGATGCGAGCCTTCGACAAGGTGACGCTTGGGGGGCTTCTGCTGGCGCTTCTGCTGTGGCTGGTGCTGCCGGACCATCGGCTGACGGGCGTCGCGCTGGCGGTGGTGGGGGTCCTGCATCTGCTGCGCCTGAGCCGCTGGGCCGGGCAGCGGACGCTGGCCGAGCCGCTGGTCGCGGTGCTGCATCTGGGCTACGCCCTGCTGCCGCTGGGCGCGCTCGCGATGGCGGTGGAGATCCTTTTGCCCGAGGCCTTCGGCATGGCGGCCGCGCAGCATCTGTGGATGGCGGGCGCGATCGGGCTGATGACGCTGGCGGTCATGACGCGGGCCACGCTGGGCCATACCGGGCAGGCGCTGACGGCGCGGCGGGGGACTGTGCTGATCTATGGGGCGCTGGTCGCCTCGGTCCTGTTCCGGCTGGCGGCGGGGCTGTGGTCGGGCCTGTCGACGCCGCTTCTGACACTGGCGAGTCTGAGCTGGATCCTGGCCTTCGGCGGATTCGCTGTGGGCTATGGCGCGCTCTTGTTGCGCCTGCCGCCGGGAAAGCGGCTGTAGGCCAGTCAGAGGCAGAGGATCTCGGTCTCGGCGCGGCGGAGGTCGGCCACGAAGCCGGTGGCGGGGGCCGTCTCGCGGAAGAGGGCGGAGCGTTCGCCCGAGGTCTGGCGCATGGCCAGCACGGTTTCGGCGGCGACATGGCCCTTACACGGCAGGATCGTCGCGATCACGTCGATGGCGCAGGAACATTGCCGCAGCGCGGTGGGCGCTGTCCCGCCGGAAAAGCCGGGCCTGCCCGGTTGCCCCCCATTGTCCACCGCCGGGTGGATCTTGACCGGCGCCCTTTGCACGACCTCCCCCTGATGCAATCGGTTGCGGCAGCGTCGCGCCCTTGGCCCAGCGGGGCAATTCAGCCAAAAGGATTCAGGGCGGCGCGCCGCCGATGGCCTGGGTCAATTCGGCCGCCGCCGCGATGACGGGCCGCGAGAGGGCGTCGAGCTGGCGCAGGCTGATCCGGCTGGTCGGGCCGGAAACCGAGATGCCCGCCACCGCCTCGCGGTTCACGTCGAAGACGGCGGCGGCAATGCAGCGCATGCCGGGGTTACGTTCCTCATCGTCAAGGGCATATCCCTGCACGCGGACCTCAGCCAGGCTTTCCACCAGCGCCGTCCGGTCAGTGATCGTGCGGTCGGTGAAGGGCTCCAGCACGCGGGCCGAGAGCCAGCGGTCCAGCCGGTCCGGTTCCATCTGTGCCAGCAGCGCCTTGCCGATCCCCGAGGCATGCATCTGCGACAGGGTCCCTGGCGGAAAGAAGGCGCGGATGCTGGCGTGGGTTTCCACCTGGCTGAGGAAAAGCACCGCCCCCTCACGCTCGATCCCCAGGTTCGCGGTTTCTCCCGTCGCCTCCATCAGCCGGCGCAGGATCGGGCGGGCGCGGTCCACCAGGCTGGTGCGGCGCAGGAAGCGCGCGCCGATGACGAAGGCACGGGGGCCGATGTGCCAAAGCTGTTCCTGGGCGTCGAATTCGACCAGGTCCTTGCCCTGAAGCGTGGTGAGGATGCGGTAGACCGTGGCGGGGGATTGGTCGGTTTCCTCGGCCAGGGTGGTCAGCGTCCGGCCGGGCCCCTGGCTGAGGTGGTCGAACACCTCCATCGCGCGGTCGAGCGACTTGATGATGTTCTGGTCCGACTCCTCCCAGTCGCGCGGGCGGCCGCGGGCGCGGCGGGGGGTGGGAACAGGCGACTCGCGCGGGGGCATGGGCGGACACTCCGAAACAGGCGGATTTCACTTCGCAGGATGAAAAAGTCCATCTCTATGTTTTGTATTGCATATTTTTCACTCCCCACAAAATGAAATATTTTTTCAAAAAAATGGCGCGGTGGGACGGGCGCCGCTACACTTGCCAAAAGGACAGGAGACCCGCCATGAGCTTCCAGAACCCCGTGTTCATCCCCGGCCCCACCAACATCCCCGAGGATGTGCGCAAGGCCTGCGACATGCCGACGATCGACCACCGCTCGCCCCTGTTCGGGACAATCCTGCAGCCCTGCATCGAGAATGTCCGCAAGGTGCTGAAATCCGACAGCGCAAGCATCTTCCTTTTCCCCTCTACCGGGACCGGCGGGTGGGAGACGGCACTCACCAACACGCTTTCGCCCGGCGATACGGTGCTGGCAGCGCGGAACGGGATGTTCAGCCACCGCTGGATCGACATGTGCCAGCGCCACGGGCTGAAGGTGCGGATCGTGGAGACGCCCTGGGGCGAGGGCATCCCCGCCGCCCGATTCGAAGAGATCCTCTCCGCCGACAAGGGGCACGAGATCAAGGCGGTGCTAGCCACCCATAACGAGACGGCGACCGGGGTGCGCTCGGATATCGCGGCGATCCGCCGGGCGCTGGACGCGGCGGCGCATCCGGCGCTGCTGTTCGTGGACGGGGTCTCATCGATCGGCTCGATGGACTTCCGCTTCGACGCCTGGGGCGTGGATGTTGCGGTGACGGGAAGCCAGAAGGGATTCATGCTGCCGGCCGGGCTGGCGATCCTGGGCTTTTCGGATCGCGCCGTGCAGGCGGGGCGCACCGCCGCCCTGCCGCGCACCTTCTTCGACATCCAGGACATGGCCAAGGGCTATGCCGGCAACGCCTTCCCCTATACGCCGCCGGTCGGGCTGATGAACGGGTTGCGCTATTCCAGCGGGCTTCTGCTGGCCGAGGGGCTGGAGGCCGTGTTCGCCCGCCACCACCGCATCGCCGAGGGCGTGCGCCGCGCCGTCAGCGCCTGGGGGCTGGAGCTTTGCGCGGTGGACGCATCGGTCCAGTCCGACACGGTCAGCGCGATCCGCACGCCTTCGGGGTTCGACGCGACCCGGATCGTATCCCATGCGGCGGAACGCTATGGCGTGGCTTTCGGCACCGGGTTGGGCGAGGTCGCGGGCAAGGTCTTCCGCATCGGCCATCTGGGCAGCCTGACCGATGTGATGATGCTGTCGGGCCTGGCCACGGCAGAGATGTGCATGGTGGACCTGGGGCTGAACATCCGGCTCGGCTCGGGTGTGGCGGCGGCGCAGGACTATTACCGGGCGAACGGCATCGCCGCACGCAAGGCGGCCTGAGATGCTGATCCCGACCTATGACGACATGCTGGCCGCGCATGAGCGGATCCGCCCGCATATCCGCCTGACCCCCGTCCGAACCTCGGACTATCTGGACGAGCTGACCGGCGCGCGGCTCTTCTTCAAATGCGAGAACTTCCAGGAGCCCGGCGCCTTCAAGGTGCGCGGCGCGGCCAATGCGGTCTTTGGCCTGGACGAGGATCAGGCCCGGCGCGGGGTGGCGACCCATTCCTCGGGCAATCATGCCTCGTGCCTGTCCTATGCCGCGATGCTGCGGGGCATCCCCTGCAACGTGGTCATGCCCCGCACCGCGCCGCAGGCCAAGAAGGACACCGTGCGCCGCTATGGCGGCGTGATCACCGAATGCGAGCCGTCGACCACCAGCCGCGAGGCGACCTTTGCCACGGTGCAGGCGGCGACGGGGGGCGATTTCGTCCACCCCTACAACGACCCGCGCGTGATCGCCGGACAGGGCACCTGCTCGCGTGAGTTCATGGAGCAGACGGGCGGCCTCGACATGGTCGTGGCGCCGATCGGCGGGGGCGGCATGATCTCGGGCACCTGCCTGACGCTGGCGACCCTGGCGCCAGAGACCAGGGTCATCGCGGCCGAGCCCGAGACCGCCGACGACGCCTATCGCAGCTTCAAGGCCGGGCATATCATCGCCGACGATGCGCCCAAAAGCATCGCCGACGGGCTTCTGGTGCCGCTGAAGGACCTGACCTGGCACTTCGTCTCGACCCACGTCAGCGAGATCTACACCGCCAGCGAGGACGAGATCGTGGCGGCGATGAAGCTGGCATGGAAGCACCTGCGGATCGTGATGGAACCCTCCAGCGCGGTGCCGCTGGCGGTGGTGCTGAAGAACCCCGAGGCCTTTCGCGGCAAGCGCGTGGGCCTGATCGTGACCGGCGGCAACGTCGATCTGGACCGACTTCCCTGGATGAAAGGCTGACAAATGAACAAGCTGACAACCTTCGAAGGCCTGGAAGTGGGCTTTGACATTCCCGCCCTGCCCGGCATGGCCGAGGCCGAGATCCAGACGCCCTGCCTGATCCTGGACCTGGACGCGCTGGAGCGGAACATCCGGAAGATGGGCGACTATGCCCGCGCCCACGGGATGCGGCACCGGGTGCATGGCAAGATGCACAAGTCGGTTGATGTGGCGAAGCTGCAGGAACGGCTGGGCGGGGCCTGCGGGGTCTGCTGCCAGAAAGTGAGTGAAGCCGAGGTCTTTGCCCGCGGTGGGATCAAGGATGTGCTGGTATCGAACCAGGTGCGCGACCCGGCCAAGATCGACCGCCTCGCCCGCCTGCCGAAACTGGGCGCGCGGACCATCGTCTGCGTCGACATGCTGGACAATGTGGCCGACCTTTCTGCCGCGGCGGTCAGGCATGGGACGACCATCGAATGTCTGGTCGAGATCGACTGCGGCGCGGGGCGCTGCGGGGTGAAGACGACGCCCGAGGTCGTGGCGCTGGCCAAGGCCATCGCAGCGGCGCCGGGGCTGAAGTTCGCGGGGCTGCAGGCCTATCAGGGGGCAATGCAGCACATGGACCTGTACGCTGACCGCAGGGCCAAGATCGACCTGGCCGTCGCCATGGTCAAGGACGCCGTGGAGGCCCTGAAGGCCGAGGGGCTGGACTGCGACATCGTCGGCGGGGGCGGCACAGGCAGCTATTATTTCGAAAGCACCTCGGGCGTTTACAACGAGCTGCAATGCGGCAGCTACGCCTTCATGGACGCGGATTATGGCCGCATCCTGGACGAGAACGGCCAGCGGATCGACCGGGGCGAATGGGAGAACGCGCTGTTCCTGCTGACCAGCGTGATGAGCCATGCCAAGCCCGACAAGGCCATCGTCGATGCGGGGCTCAAGGCGCAGTCGGTGGACAGCGGCCTGCCGGTCGTCTTCGGCCGGACGGATGTCAAATACGTCAAATGCAGCGACGAGCATGGCGTGATCGACGACCCGCAGGGCGTGCTGAAGGTCAACGACAAGCTCCGCCTCGTCCCCGGCCATTGCGACCCGACCTGCAACGTCCACGACTGGTATGTCGGCGTGCGCGGCGGGAAGGTCGAGGTGGTCTGGCCCGTCTCGGCCCGCGGCAAGGGTTACTGACCGATGTGGATCGTCCCCGAGGCCCGGATCGCCGACCTTATGACCCGCGAGGCCGCCTTTACGGCGGTCGAGCAGGTCTTCGCCGCCATGGCCCGCGACGAGGCCCGGAACTTCCCCGTGGTGCGCGAGGCGCTGGGACATGAAGACGCGCTTTACGGTTTCAAGGGCGGGTTCGACCAGGCGGGGAAAGTCCTGGGCCTCAAGGCCGGGGGCTACTGGCCGCACAACCTTGAACGGCGGGGGCTGATCAACCATCAGTCCACCGTGTTCCTGTTCGACCCCGACACCGGCAAGCCCGTCGCCATGGTCGGCGGCAACCTTCTGACCGCGCTGCGCACCGCCGCCGCCTCGGCTGTGTCGATCAAGCATCTGGCCCGGCCCGAGGCGCGCGTCCTCGGCATGGTCGGCGCGGGGCATCAGGCGAAGTTCCAGCTGCGCGCCGCCCTGGAGCAGCGCGGCTTCGAGCGGGTGATCGGCTGGAACCTGCACCCCGAGATGCTGCCCGGCCTCGCCGCCGTGGCCGACGAGGCCGGGCTGCCCTTCGAAGCGGTCCCCCTGGAAGCGATGCGCGCGGCTGAGGTCATCATCACCATCACCTCCTCCCACGCGCCGATCCTGCTTGCCGATCATGTCTCCCCCGGCACCCATCTGGCCTGCATGGGGACCGACACGATCGGCAAGCAGGAGGTCGAACCCGCGCTTCTGGCCCGCGCCCGGATCTTTACCGACGAGGTCGCGCAATCGGTCACCATCGGAGAGGCGCAGCATGCCGTCGCGCAGGGGCTGATCACCGAAAGCGACGTCACGCCCTTGGGCCGGGTCATCACCGGCGCCGATCCCGGACGGCGTTCGGCCGAGGAGATCACGCTGTTCGACGGGACCGGAGTCGGGTTACAGGACCTCGCAGTCGCAGCAGCCGTCGTCGAGCTTGCCATCGCGCAAGGAAAGGCGATCCCGGTCGAGCTCTAGGCCGGGTCGCGCCCATCGATCGGAAAATGGCAGACAGGGGGTTGACCTTCCCATCATGGGAAGGCCCATATGCGTCAGGTCCCACGCAAAGGAGCGGACCGCCATGACCGACAAGAGCCCGATCTCCATGACCCTTCCCGTCGAGGGGATGACCTGCGCCTCTTGCGTCGGCCGGGTCGAACGCGCGCTGAAGGCCGTGCCGGGGGTGACCTCGGCCAGTGTGAACCTCGCAACAGGACGGGCCGAGGTGACGGGGACCGCGCCGCCCGAGGCGGTGATCGGCGCGGTGACAGGCGCGGGCTATGAGGTCCCGGCGCAGCCCATTGACCTGGTGGTCGAAGGGATGACCTGCGCCTCATGCGTCGGGCGCGTCGAACGCGCGCTGAAGGCCGTGCCGGGCGTGACTGCGGCCAGCGTCAACCTTGCGACCGAAAGCGCCCATGTCGAGGGGCTGGCCGAGGTTCAGTCCCTGGTCGCCGCGATCAAGGGCGCGGGCTATGAGGCGCACCTGCGCACCCCCGACGCCCCGCGCGACGATGCCGAGACCCGCGCCGCGGCCGAGGAGGGGCGGCTGAAGCGCGACCTCATCCTTGCGGCCCTGCTGACTGTCCCGGTCTTCGTGCTGGAGATGGGCAGCCACATGTTCCCCGCCTTCCACCACTGGGTCCATACGACCATCGGCCAGGGGACCAGCTGGCTGATCCAGTTCCTGCTGGCCACCGCCGTCCTTGCCGGACCGGGGCGGCGTTTCTTCGTCAAGGGCATCCCGGCGCTGCTGAAAGGCGCGCCGGACATGTTCAGCCTCGTGGCGCTTGGCGCAGGCGCGGCCTGGGCCTATTCGACGCTGGCAACCTTCCTGCCCGCGCTTCTGCCCCCCGGCACGGTCGCAGTCTATTTCGAGGCCGCGGCGGTGATCGTGACGCTGATCCTGCTGGGTCGGCTCTTGGAGGCCCGAGCGCGCGGCCGCTCCTCGCAGGCGATCCGGCGGCTGGTGGCGTTGCAACCGCAGCTCGCCCACGTCCGGCGCAGCGGCGCGGTACAGGACCTGCCCGTGGCCGAAGTACGACCCGGCGACCTTCTGGAGCTTCGCCCCGGCGAGCGGGTGCCGGTCGACGCCACGGTGACCGAGGGCGCCAGCTGGATCGACGAAAGCATGGTCACGGGCGAGCCGGTGCCGGTCGAGAAACACCCCGGCGACAAGGTGATCGGCGGCACGGTCAACCAGGCCGGCGCGCTGGTGCTGGAGGCGACCGCCGTCGGGGCCGACACGGTGCTGGCCCGGATCATCCGCATGGTCGAGGCCGCGCAGGGCGGCAAGCTCCCGATCCAGGCGCTGGTCGACAAGGTGACGCTCTGGTTCGTGCCCGTCGTCATCGCCGCCGCCGTGCTGACCTTCATCCTCTGGCTGACCCTCGGCCCCGAACCGGCCTTGCCGATGGCGTTGGTCAATGCGGTGGCGGTCCTCATCATCGCCTGCCCCTGCGCGATGGGCCTTGCGACCCCCGTCTCGATCCTGGTCGGCACCGGGCGCGGCGCGGAACTGGGCATCCTCTTCCGCAAGGGCGAGGCGCTGCAGGCCCTGCAATCGGTGGAGATCGTCGCGTTTGACAAGACGGGCACGCTGACCGAAGGCAAGCCGCGACTTCTGGCCTTCCACCCCGCCCCCGGCGAAACGCGCGCGGCGCTGCTGCCGCTGATCGCCGCCGTCGAGGCGCGGTCGGAACACCCGGTCGCCCGCGCCATCGTCGAAGCGGCCGAGGGGCTGGACCTGCCTCAGGCGACCGACTTCCGTGCCTCACCCGGCCATGGCGTCTCGGCCCTTGTCGCGGGCGAGGAAATCGTCATCGGCGCCGCGCGAGAGATGTCGGCGCGGGGGATCGACCTTGCACCCTTCGCCGAACAGGCCGCCGCATTGGCCGACCGGGGCGAAAGCCCGGTCTATGCGGCACGCGGGGGCAAGCTGGTGGCGCTCCTCTCGGTCGCCGATGCGATCAAGCCCACCACGCACGAGGCCATCGCGGCTCTCAAGGCGCGCGGCCTGACGCTGGCAATGATCACCGGCGACGACGCCCGTACCGCCCGCGCCATCGCCCACGACCTGGGCATCGACGAGGTCGTGGCCGAGGTCACGCCCGAGGGCAAGGTCGCAGCCCTTCACAAGCTGAAGGCGCAAGGGCGGCTGGCCTTCGCCGGGGACGGGATCAACGACGCCCCTGCCCTCGCCGAGGCCGATGTCGGCATCGCCATGGGTACCGGCACCGAGGTCGCGATCGAGGCGGCCGAGGTCGTACTGGTCGCAGGCCAGTTGCCGGCGCTCGCCAAGGCCATCGCCCTGTCGCAGGCGACCTTGCGCAACATCCGGCAGAACCTGTTCTGGGCCTTCGCCTACAATGCCGCGCTGATCCCGGTCGCCGCGGGGGTGCTGTATCCGGTGAACGGGGTCCTGCTCTCTCCTGTCCTCGCCGCCGGGGCGATGGCGCTGTCGTCCGTCTTCGTGATCACCAACGCCCTGCGCCTGAAACGCCATGGAGCCCGCGCATGATGAACATCGGCGAAGCCGCCCGCGCCAGCGGGGTCTCGGCCAAGATGATCCGCTATTACGAGGAGACCGGCCTGATCCCGCCTGCCGGACGGACTGGCTCGGGCTACCGGACCTACGGGCCAAAGGAGGTGCAGGTCCTCCGCTTCGTCCGCCGCGCCCGTGACCTGGGCTTTCCGATGGAGAAGGTCGCGGACTTGCTCGCGCTCTGGCGCGACCGGGGCCGGGCCAGCGCCGAGGTCAAAAGGCTGGCCGAGGATCAGGTGGCGGCGCTTGCGCAGCGCATCCGCGAGATGGAAGAGATGAAGGCGACGCTGGAGCATCTGGTCCAGGCCTGCGCGGGCGATCAAAGACCGGACTGCCCGATCCTGGCCGACCTCGGCGGAGAGCACTGCCGGACCTGACCCCGTACGGTGGGGTTGAACCCCACCCTACGATGAAGACAGCCGTTCAGGTATTCGACCAGCCGCCGTCTATCACATGCGCGACGCCGGTCGTGAAGCTCGACTCGTCCGAGGCGAGGTAGACCACCAGCGCCGCAATTTCCTCGGCCGTGGCCATCCGGCCCGTGGGCTGCCGGGCCAGGAACGCCTTGCGCGCCGCCTCGTAATCGCCCGAGGCCTCCATCCGCTGCCGCAGCGACGGCGTGTCCACCGTCCCCGGACAGACCGCGTTGCAGCGGATTCCCTTGGCCACGAAATCCGCCGCGATAGCCTTGGTCAGCCCGATCACCCCCGCCTTGGTCACCCCATAGACCGCCCGGTTCGGCGCCGCGATGATCGACCCCGCGACCGAGGCCATGTTGATGATGTTGCCATGCCCGCGCTCGATCATGCCGGGCAGCACCGCCTTGCACATGCGGAACATGGCCGTGAGGTTCAGATCGATGCTGAAAGCCCAGGTCTCTTCGTCACAGTCCAGGATCGTGCCATTCGCCACGAAGCCCGCGCAGTTGAACAGCACGTCAGGGGTGCCGACTGCCGCGAAGGTCGCGGCGATCGCCGCCGGGTCGCGCACGTTCAGAACCCGAGTCTCGCAGCCCTCCAGCCCCGCCAGCGCGCCCTCGTTCACATCCGTCGCGATGACCCGCGCGCCTTCCCGCGCCATCGCGATGGCAGAGGCCCGCCCGATCCCCGCCCCCGCCGCCGTCACCAGGATCGTCTTGCCGTCCAGCCGTCCCATGCCGCCCTCCCTGTTTCGCGGCAGATTAGCGCCGGGCAAACTGACATGCCAGTTTCCTTTGCGCCCTGCAGGGGCTAGGGTTCGGGGCAGGACAGAGGACCCGATCTTGCAGCACCCGTTCAGCGCCGAGGGGATCACCGCCAGCTTCTGCGCGCGCGGCGGCGTGCTGCAGTCCTTCACCGTGCAGGACGAGGGCGCCGCGATCGCGCCGCTGCACAAGGCGCCCTGGGCGGCCTGGGAGGTCCCGGCCGACGCCCCGCCGCACCAGGCCTGGCTGGCGGGCGATTTCCTCGCCGCGCCGATGGGACCGGGGCCGGACGGGCTGCACGGATTGACGGCCAATGGCGACTGGCAGGTCATGCCCGCCGGTCCGGGATGCTTGCGCGCCGTGCTGGAGGGTGCAGTTCAGGGCGCGACCGTGGTCAAGGAATTGTCGGTCGAGGGCGGCCACCCGTTCCTGTACCAACGCCACATCTTCATCGGCGGCCACGGCACGCTGCCGGTGTCGAACCACGCCATGGTCCATGTGCCGAATGGCGCGAAGCTCAGTTTCTCGCGCAAGCGCTGGTGGGAGACGCTCGCCGAACCGCTGGAGACGACGCGCGGCCGCTCGGTCCTGGCCTATCCGCGCCGGGCCGAGGACGCGGCCGAGTTTCCGGGGGCCGAGGGCAGTCCGGTGAACCTGCACCGCTACCCCTGGGGTCCCGCGCATGAGGATTTCGTCGCGGGGGTCGAGGACCCGGCCTCGCGCCTTGGCTGGACCGCTGTGGTCCGGCCGACGGAGGGCGATCTTTTCCTGTCGCTGAAGAACGCGCAGGCGCTGCCCATGACCATGCTGTGGCAATCGAACGGCGGGCGGGACTATGCGCCCTGGAACGGCCGGCACCTCGGCTGTCTGGGGGTGGAGGAAGGCGCAGCCCTGCCGGTTCTGGGCCTGTCCTCGCGCGAGGAGCCCGATCCCCTGACCGCCGCCGGACAGCCCGGGCTCTTGCAGCTTCAGCCGCAGGGCACAGCCGAGGTCCGGCATGTCCTGGGCGCGATCCGCTGGCCGTCTGGTCAGTCGGTCGCCGGAGTGATGCTGGAGGGCGACGTCCTGACCGTCTCCGGCGACTGGGGGGCCGAGCGCAAGCTGCCGATCCGGGGCGGTTGGCTGGGTCTGACGGAAGCTGCGCCGCTGGCGCAGAAGAAGCCCCTGGACTGGGACCTCTGACCCGGGCGTCGCCGGAAATCGAAGGATATCCGGTCCGATTTCCGCTCCGAAATCGGCATCGCCCCCCGGTCAGGCGGTGAACCCCGGTTTCTGCGCCCAGGCCCAGGCGTCGCCAATCATCTGTTGCAAGGTGGAATGGCGCGGCTCCCAGCCAAGTTCCTGCTCGGCCCGGGTCGGGGAGGAAACCAGCGCTGCCGCATCCCCCGCCCGGCGCGGGCCGATCACCACCGGGACCTCGCGGTTCGTGATCATCCGGCTGGCCTCGATCACCTCGCGCACCGAAAAGCCACGGCCCGTTCCCAGGCAGAAGACACCATTCCCCTTGTCGTCAAGAAGCCGCCGCAGCCCCAGAACATGCGCCTCGGCCAGGTCGGTCACATGGACATAATCGCGCACGCAGGTCCCGTCCGGTGTGGGATAATCTGTCCCGTGCAGGGTCAGCGCCGGGCGCAGCCCCGCCACCGCCTCCAGCATCAAGGGGATCAGATGCGTCTCTGGGCGGTGCTGCTCGCCAATCTCGCCCATGGGGTCGGCCCCGGCGACGTTGAAATAGCGGAAGATCACATGGCCCATCCCGAAGGCCCGCCCAAAGTCGCGGACCATCCTCTCGATCGCGAGCTTCGATCCGCCATAGGCGTTGATCGGGCGCTGCGGGGTCTCCTCCGTCAGCAGAACCCCGTCCTGGTCGCCATAGGTCGCGCAGGTCGAGGAGAAGACGAAGTTCGCCACCCCGGCGGCCGTGCAAGCCTCCAGCAGGTTCAAGGCCCCGCCGAGGTTGACCCGCCAGTAGCGCGCCGGGTCCTGCATCGATTCCCCGACCAGCGACAGCGCGGCGAAATGCATCACCGCAACGGGCCGGTGTTCGGCCAGCGCGGCGTCGATCGCAGCGCGGTCCATCAGATCGCCCCGGACCAGCGGCCCCCAGCGTACGGCCTCGGCCCAGCCGGTCGAGAGGTTGTCGAAGGCCACCGGCTCGAACCCCGCCTGCGCCAGCGCCTTGCAGGCATGGGAGCCGATATAGCCCGCCCCACCCGTCACCAGAACTTTGGTCATCATATTCCCGTCAGACGAACTGGATGTCGTCGGCCAGGAGTGATGTGTCGAAAATCCCACGGATGTCCAGACTGCCCGCCAGCCCGAAGTCGATCACCACGCCGGTCGCGGTGACATGCGCATTGGCCAGCAGGTCCTCGACCGTCGGCGGATCGCCCCCCCACGGATCGGGCGAAATCAGAATCCGGTCAATGCCATCCTCGAAATCCCCAAACACGTCCTGTCCCCCGGAAAAGACGAAAGTATCGGCCCCGATGCTGCCCCAAAGCCAGTCATCCCCCGCGCCACCGTCCAGCCAGTCATCCCCGGCCCGCCCGGCAAGGGTATCGTTCCCCGCCCCGCCCTCCAGCCGATTTTCCTGCCCGTCGCCGGACAGGGCATCCGCGAAGGCCGATCCGACAAGCCCCTCGATTCCGAAATAGACATCGCCCCGCGCGTCGCCCTGGTTCAAGGCCGGGCCCGCCAGGTCCGCCACCACGCCGGTCGTGGCATCGGCATAGCTGGCAAGGTCCAGCCCCACGCCACCGTCCAGCCGGTCGCTCCCCGCCCCGCCCTGCAGCGTGTCCGCCCCCTCGCCGCCATAAAGCGAATCGTTGCCCGCCCCGCCCGACAGCCAGTCATCCCCACCTCGCCCGTCCAGGAGGTCGTTGCCGGCCAGCCCGTCGGCCCGGTCCCCCCCCAGGCTCCCAAGGAAACGGTCGTTGAATCTGCTCAGGTCGAAGCCCTCGACGCCAAGGTAGATGTCCCCCAGCGCATCCCCCTTGCTCGCCTTGGGAGTCGTCAGGTCGATGGTCACTGCCGCCCTGGCCGTATGATAGCTGACGCGGTCCTGGCCCGCGCCCCCGTCCAGAAGGTCACGCCCCGCACCTCCGATCAGCAGATCGTCGCCCTCGCCGCCATATAGACTGTCGTTTCCGGCGCCCCCGTTCAGCTCGTCGCGCCCTGCACCACCCTCCAGAAAGTCGTTCCCGGCATCTCCCTCCAGCCTGTCATCGCCTGCCCGGCCGGACAGCAGATCATTGCCCGCCCCGCCCAGCAGCCAGTTGCCCAGATCGTCGCCGTAAAGCGAATCCGCTGCCGAGGAACCGACAAGGTGCTCGATCCCCACCAGCCAGTCCAGGGCGGCCTCGCCAAGGTTGCGCAAGGGATCGGCAAGGTCGATCAGGACGGCCGCCTTCCCCTCGGCATAGCTGGCCATGTCCGCCCCCTCGCCGCCGATCAGCAGGTCGGCGCCCAGGCCGCCCAGAAGCGTGTCATCGCCCGCGCCGCCCTCCAGCGTGTCGTTGCCGCCGCGGCCCCAGAGGCTGTCGGCCCCGTCCAGCCCCAGGATCAGGTTGCCCGCATTATCGCCCAGCAGCGCGTCGGCATGGGCCGAGCCCTCCAGCCCCTCGATGCCGAAATAGCTGTCGCCCCTGGCCTCGCCCTGGTTCGCCTTGGCGCTGGCCAGATCCGCCCGCAGACCGGCCGCCGCATCGGCATAGCTCACCAGATCGCGCCCCGCGCCCCCATCCAGCCGGTCGTTCCCCGAACCGCCGACCAGCGTATCCTCCCCCTCGCCGCCATAAAGACTGTCGTTCCCCGCGCCCCCGGACAGCCAGTCGGCGCCCAGACGGCCATCCATGAGGTCGTTGCCCGCCAGGCCATAGGCCAGATCTCCCGCCTCCGACCCCAGGAATCGGTCGTTGAACCCGGACAGCAGGAAGCCTTCAATGGTGATGTAGACATCGCCCAGCGCATCGCCCGTCGACAGGCTGGGCGTCATCAGATCCAGAGTCAGCCCCGTCGCGCTATCGGCGTAGCTGGCGAAGTCCTGACCCGCGTTCCCCTCCAGCCGATCGGCCCCGGCCCCTCCGACCAGCGTGTCCGACCCGTCGTTGCCATAAAGGGAATCGTTGCCCCCCCGCCCCTCGACCAGGTCATTCCCGCCGACGCCGAACAGGACATTGGCCAGATGGTCGCCCGAAAGCGTATCGGCCTGGGTGCTGCCCTCGAACTCCTCGATCGCGATGAAGAGGTCGCCCGCGGCCTCGCCCTCGTTGCTTCCGGGCGCGGCCAGGTCCAGCCGGATGCCCTGCGCCGCCTCGCGATAGCTGGCCCGGTCGCGGCCCGCGCCTCCGTCCAGGATATCGGCGCCCAGGCCTCCGGACAGCGTGTCGTTCCCCGCCCCGCCATAGAGGCTGTCCGCTCCCACAAGACCCCAGAGCCGATCCGCCCCGTCGCTGCCGTAAAGCCAGTTCGCGGCGCTGTCTCCCGTCAGACTGTCGTTGAAGAGCGAGCCGAGCACCCCCTCGACGCTGACATAGACCTGGCCCTGCGCGGCCCCGGTGTTCAGATGCGGGCTTTGCAGGTTCACCCGAAGGCCAGCCGAGGCTTCGGCAAAGGCGATGCGGTCCAGACCCGCGCCGCCGTCCAGCGTGTCACTCCCGCCGGTGACCATGAACTGATCGTCACCCTCTGTCCCGACCAGCAAATCCGACTGGGCAGTGCCCCGGATCAGGTCATTGGCATAAGCCGGATCCGGCAGCGCGTGCCAAAGTCCGCTGAAGTCCGACAGCCGGAACGATTGCGGCAGGATCGGCAGTCCATTGGCCGAGTGGATCTCCAGCACCTCGTCGCCATGGGCGATGTGGGCCCCGGTCGCGGTGGCGGTGATCGACAGGCTGGCCAGCGAATGGATCGGGCCCCAGGCCGACAGGTCGATCCGGTCGGTGCCCAACTGGAAATCGGCAATCCTGTCCACGTCGCCGTCGGCCGACAGGACGAACAGATCGGCCCCCGCCCCGCCATAAAGGACATCGCTGCCCGCCCCGTCCAGAAGGATATCCGCCCCGTCGTCGCCCTGGATCGTCTCGTGCCCCTCGCCACCCAGGATCATGTCGCCCGCCGCGCTGCCGGTCAGGACAACGGGCGCCTCACCGCCCTGAAGGATCGGGGCCAGCGGGCCCGGGTCGATCTGCAGCCGGGTGAGTCCGGTCCCCTCGCCCGCGACGAAGAGATCGACCTTGCCGTCCACCACCCGCGCGGCCATCGCGGTGATATTGTCCAGCACCAGGCCGGGCAGCTGGAGTTGCTGGCCCACCGGCAGAAGCTGCCCCTCGGGCGTCAGCAGCATCACCGTGATCCCGCCATCCGCCCCGCCCGCGATCACCAGGACCCGGTCGCCGATCGTCACCGTCTCGACCGCCTGCACGCCCTGAAAGCGCGTATCCAGCGTGTCGATCACATGATCGGCCGCCCGCATGATGCCCCCGGCCGCGATCTCGATCACGCTGATCGAGGACGAACCGGAGGACGCCACCACCAGATAGCTGCGCCCGCCGACCTCGACCACTTCGACGTCCGTGGGGTTGGCCATCCCCAGCCCCTGCGAGACGCCCAGCATCGTCGGCGCGGCCAGAGTCCCATCCGGCTGGAGGCGGAAGGCGCGGACCACATCGGCGCCCAGCGACAGGCTGACAAGATAGGTCTCTCCCGACACGGTGACCGGGGTCATCGCAGATATGTCGATCCCGGTCTGCGCCCCGGCGATCATGCGCGGCGCAAGCTGGGTCATCGCGCCCGAGGGTGCGACGGCATAGGCATGGATGGTCGCCTCGCCCGGCCGGGCCACGTAGAAGAAGGTCGTGCCATTCAGCTGGACAACGGCCTGGGCGCAGATCGTGCCCGCAAGGCTGCCCGGCAACTGCAGCCCCGCGACCAGCGTCCCGTCCCCCTGCAGCGCCAGGGTCCGCACCCCTGCCGCGTTGGTCCCCGACACGACCAGATGCGGCGCGCCGTTGATCGTCAGCAGATCCAGGCCCGCCGGCGCGGGCAAGGTCGTGCCCACCGCCAGGCTTTCCTGGTCCAGAAGCGTCATCGCACCGTCCACGTCCAGCGCAAGGACGCCCCCGCCCGCGCGCGTTGCCGTGTACAGCACGAGGTTTCCGCCCCGCTCCACCAGCTCCAGATCGTTGATACCAGAGACCAGGTTCAGCGGCGCAGCCGTGAACGTCTCCACAACGTGGACATTTATCACCCGATGGCCCCACACAGACCCGATTTACCCACGGATCAGGCTGGCAGGATGTCGTTACCGCAGGCTTAGGACTTCCGGGCGGAAATCGGGCCTTTGCGGTGGATTTTCAGAAACTGCGATCTAGCGACCGACCCCGACATGGTCGGTGAACCCGGCCTCCAGCACCTCGGCCCGGTCATAGATGTTGCGCAGGTCAGCCATGCGCGGCGTCGCCATCTTGCGTGCCATCTTCGCCAGGTCGAGACCCCGGAACTCGTTCCACTCGGTCAAGAGCACCACCAGATCGGCCCCGGTCGCGGCCTGATAGGGGTTGTCGATCCACTTCACCCCCGGCAGCAGCGCGCCGCCCTCGTGCTGGCCCTGCGGATCGCAGACCCGCACCTTCGCCCCCGCGCCCACCAGCGCCGGCACGATGGTCAGCGAGGGCGCATCGCGCATGTCGTCGGTGTTCGGCTTGAAGGTCACGCCCAGGACCGCGATGGTCTTGTCGCGCAAGGACCCGTCGCAGGCATCGACGATCTTGTCGATCATCCGGCGCTTGACCTCATCATTGACCTTGATCACCGCCTCGACGATCTGCAACGGGGCCGAGTGATCCTGCCCGATCCGCGCCAAAGCCTTGGTATCCTTGGGAAAACAACTGCCGCCGTAGCCGGGGCCTGCATGCAGGAACTTGTCGCCGATCCGGCCGTCCATCCCCATTCCCTTGGCCACGGCCTTCACATCCGCGCCCACCCGCTCACACAATGCGGCGATCTCGTTGATGAAGGTGATCTTGGTCGCCAGGAAGGCGTTGGCGGCGTATTTGATCATCTCGGCGCTTTCCAGGTCGGTGTAGACCACCGGGAAATCGCGCAGCGACAGCGGCCGGTAAAGCTCGGCCATCACCTTGCGGGCCTTCTGGCTTTCCACCCCGATCACCACCCGGTCGGGGCGCATGAAATCGTCGATCGCCGCGCCTTCGCGCAGGAATTCCGGGTTCGAGGCGACATCGAACTTCGCCGCCGGATTGGTGGCCCGGATCGCTTCGGCCACCTTGCGGTTGGTGCCGACCGGAACCGTGGATTTGGTCACGACGACCGCATATCCGGTCAGCGCGCGCCCGATCTCCTCGGCCGCCGCCATCACATAGGTCAGGTCGGCATGGCCATCACCGCGCCGGGTGGGGGTGCCAACGGCGATGAACACCGCATCGGCCCCGTCCACCGCCTGCGCCAGATCGGTCGTGAAGGACAGACGTCCGGCGGCCGCGTTCTTTGCGATCAGCGCCTCGAGCCCCGGCTCGAAGATCGGGACCTCGCCCCGGTTCAGCCGCTCGATCTTGCCGGCGTCCTTGTCGACGCAGACCACGTCATGCCCGAAATCCGAAAAACACGAACCCGAGACAAGCCCGACATATCCCGTCCCGATCATCGCAATACGCATGGCGAACCCTTCCACCCAATCCGATCTGTCTATGCAGGCGACCGTATTCTGTCAAACCCGGCCTCTGGCAAAGGCAGAAACGCCCGGACCGCCGCCCCCGGCGGCCCGGGCGGGCGCGTGGCTCAGGCCCCGGGCTTGGGATAGCGTGCCCGCACGCGGGCGACGGCCGACAGCCAGTCGGCCTGGGTCGCCTCGCCACGCTGCCATTCGAAGAAGACCGGATCCGCCTCGGCCTCCATCGCCAGCCGGACCGCCTCGCGCCGGTACTCTGCCGCCGCCAGCTGTTGCGCCGCGCGCTCGGCCGCAAGCTCGGCCTCGGTCGGAACCGGCGGAACCGGAGCCTTCCGCTTCACCCAGCGCCCGTCCGCCCCCAGGGCGTGCGTCGCCAGGAAATCCACGCTCTCCGCCTCGACCTCGGTCGAGCCCGGAGCCGCCGCGTTGCCGATCCAGACCGGCTCTCCGGCTGCGTTCATCAGGATGTGAAACCGTGCCATTTTCAATAATCCGTTTCGATGTAGACACACATGACCGTCAGCCCGATGACCGAGCTTACTCCCCCCGCGCTAAGCGACAGAAACGGCGCAAGCAGCGTGGTTGCAGGCGGCAGGTCCGCGGTGACCGTTCCCGTCGCCTCGGCGCCGGTGGACAGGTTGCGCATCCGGTAATGCACGATCTGCACCGGGCCCGGCGGTGAGAACAGGACCAGTTCATAGGCATCCTGCGCATCGACGCTGGGCTTGGGAAAGCTCGCGCCAAGGCTGATCTTGGTCGCGGTGCCGCTGGCATCGTTGCTCAGGATCTGAAAGGTCGTGTCGCCCGCGTCATAGCCGACGCCCACGATCGAGGTCAGGTTCGACGGCTCCACGTCGGTCGGCACCGCCGTCGGCCGCATCCCGACAAAGCAGCGGTGGCTTGCGTTGGCCATGCCGGCATCGCCGCCCCAGCGGACGATCATGTGGAACCCGCCCAGCCCGGCCGCAGTGCCGCCGACCGAATGTTGGTTGTTAGAGCCGCGCCAGCCCACAACCGCCGTCGTCGAGGCCGTGTTGACCCGGAAACTGATCCGCCGCATCATCGTCAGAAGCGATCCCGTCGCCACGTTCACGGCCGTCATCGCGCCGGTGGCGGCGGCGGTGATACCCATGTTCGAGGCCGTCGTGTTGTTGCCATGCGGGATCCACCAGATCGCCCGGTTCAGGCCCAGATGCGGTTGCAGCGGCGAATCCAGCCCGGCCGGCCCCATCGTCACCGGCAACATCCGCCCGCCCACCGACCGCGCGTAAAGTGCGAGCTGGTCGCCCATGGGCGGCACCGGCAGGCTCACCGCGGGCAGGGTCAGCATGCCATCGTCGGTCAACGTCACCGGGCTGGCCTGCAGCAGCTTGCCGGTGGCGCCGTCAAAGCGGGCGAGCGCGCGGTCGGTCGCCCCCGCCGGACCGACCACATCGCTCGCGCCGCCCCCGGCCGGGGCCGCCCAGGTCCCATCCGCGCGCAGAAAGCTCTCCGTCCCCCCGCCCGAGGCCGGAACCACTCCCTTTGCCGAGCCGGAGAACGTCTCCAGAAGCGCCGTCACCTGCGCCGCCGTCAGGTCCTCCGGATCTCCCGCCCCGGCCGAGGCGCGGCCCTTGATCGTACCGCTCGCCATCGCAGCCAGCTTGGCATTGTCGATCGCCCCGGCCTCCACCGTCCAGCTCGCCCCGCCGCCCGAGACGGTGATGTCCCCTTTGTCCCCATCCGCGATCCCGCCCGCGCCGCCCCCCCCCACCGGCAGCGTCACCCCGCCCGACCGGACCCGCACCTCGCCCGAAGCGGTGTTCAGCCACAGCGTCCCATCCGGCGGTGCGACCGGATCCACCGCCTGCCCGCCCAGATGCAACGGCTGCGGCAGCGTGACCTCGCCCGAGGCCCCGTCGACCTCCAGCCCGGTGAACCAGGTCCCGCCATCCGGGCTGACCTTGACCCCGAAATCGTCCGATCCGGCCGTCCCCATCTCGGCCCGGCCGCCAAACCCGGTCTGGAACAGAAGGCTCGCCGTATCGCCCGCCGCCGCCTTGTTCAGCTTCAGCTGATGCCCCGCACCCGCATGGTTCAACAGCGTCGCGGCTGAGGATACCACCAGGCGGTTGGTGGCATCAGGGCTGGCCGAGATGCCCAGCTGCGCCACCTCAAGCTCGCCATCCGAAAGGGCGGTCCAGCCCAGCCCGTCGAAGACCGCCGTCTGCCCCTCGGTCAGCACATGCGCCCGCCAGCCGGGCAGGGCTTGGGTGAACTGCCAGCCGGTCGCAGTGTACAGGGCGATGCGGCCCTCCTGACCCGCCCAGGGCCCCGTCGCGCCCGGCGCAACGATATGCCTGTCACCCACCGCAGGCAGGCCGGGGGCGGTGGTCCGCACCCGGTCGATGACGGTCAGCTGGACGATCAGGTCCAGCTGGGCCAGGGCCTCGTTATGGGTAACGTGTTTCTGTGCCTGGGCCGGAAGGATCAGGGGCAGCGACAGGATCGTCGTTTCATCGGGCATGGATACCTCCGCAGGATCGCCTTGGCCCGCGACCCTAGGAAGAATGCGTCAAGACCGGCTGACCAGGGCGCGCGCTGACCCGACGCGGGGCGCAACGCCGGCAGGGTGGGCGATATCGCCCGCCCCACATTCGGGTCGGCGTAGGGTGGGCATCATGCCCACCTTACGATCACGGCTCGGGCTGGGGCGGGATCCGGCCCTTCCGCGCCTCGGCCCAGGTGTTCAGGCTGACCGCACCCACGATCAGAGCGCCGCCCAGGATCACGAACCCGTCCACCGCCTCGCCGAAGACCGTCGCCCCCAGGATCGTCGCCCAGAGGATCTGCAGGAAGGTCACCGGCTGCGTCACCGCCAGGGGCGCCGCCCGGAAGGCCCGCGTCATCGTATAATGCCCCAGCGTCGCCAGCGCCGCGACGCCCGCCAGCCAGGCCAGCTGCACCAGGCTCACCGGCTCCCAGACCCAAAGCGCGATCGGCAGCAGGCCCGCCGCGACCGTCACCGACAGGACCCCCACCACCACACTTGGCGGGGCCATCCCGCTCAGCCGCTTGGCGAAGATATAGCTCACCGCGAAACAGACCGTCGCCGCCAGCTGCGACAGATGCCCGGGGCTCACTTCGCGCAGCCCCGGCCGCAGGACGACCAGCGCCCCCGCCAGCGCCACCAGGACCGAGACGACGCGCCCCTTGCCCAGCCCCTCGCCCAGCAGCAGCCCCGCGATCACCAGCACGATCACCGGGTTCAGGAAGCCGATCGCCGCCATCTCAGCCACCGGCACCCGTGCCATGGCCCAGAACCAGAAGATCACCGCCGCCACATGCAGCACACCCCGCCAAAGGAACATCGGCCAGATCCCCTCCGGCAGTCGCGTCGCCCGCGACGCCACCAGAGCCGGGACCAGGAAGACCAGGCCGAAGCCAAAGCGGATGAAGGCCGATTGCGCCGCCGGCAGGTCCGTCCCCAGATGCCGGACGATGCCGTTCACCCCAACGAAGGCAAGCGTGGTGGCCAGCATCCACAATGCCCCCTCGACGGGGCGGCCAAGATCGGTCAGGGCGCGCATGGCCGGGACAGAACCCGAATGCCCGGCGGAAGGCAAGCCGTCACCTCTCGTTGGACGCGTGATTTCACGCCCCCTGCGCCCCGGCCTCGCCGAGTGCAGAATGCGAGTCAAGATTTCCCTAACGCCCGCGGTCAAGTCATTGCAATTCCATGACTCGTGGAACACGCCACGCGCGGCGCGTCCTTACCCGCCCAGGGCCAGCCCTGCCGCGATCGCCCACATCACCAGCCCGACCGCGACCTCCAGCCAGACCCAGGCCGAGGCCTTCGCGAAGACCGGGGCCAGCGCGCGCGCCCCGAAGCCAAGCGCCGTGAAGAAGCTCAGCGACGCCGCCGCCGCCGCCACCCCGAACACCGCCTGATGCGGGGCATACTGGGCCGAGATCGACCCGATCAGCACCACCGTATCCAGGTAGACATGCGGGTTGGCCCAAGTCAGCACCAGACAGCTAGCCAGCACCTTGCCCAGCGGCGCCGCCCCCGATTCCGAGGGGCGCAAGGCCTCACCCCCCTTCAGCGCCGCCTTGAAGCGCAACGCCCCATAGGCCAGCAGGAACGCCACCCCCAGCCAACGCATCGCCTCGCCGAACCACGGCAGCCGCGCCGAGATCGCCCCGAACCCGGCCACCCCCGCCCCGATCAGCACCGCGTCCGAGATCGCGCAGACCGCCACCACCGCCGCCACATGTTCCCGCCGCAGGCCCTGGCGCAGCACAAAGGCATTCTGCGCCCCGATCGCCAGGATCAGGCTCAGCGCCACCAGATAGCCGTTCACCGCCGCCTCAAGCATCGGACAGCCTCCGCAAGGTCGCCATAGCGTCATCGCGCCGGTCCCAGGGGACAAGCAGGTGGTCGTGATGCACCCCCGCGATCACGTTGCAGCTGATCCCCTCCGCCGCCAGCGCCGTCGCAAGGGCGGCCGTCAACCCCACCGCCGCCAGATCGCTGTGGACCGTCAGGCTGATCCGCGCCCAGGGCTCCCCGCCGCCCAGCGCGGCCAAGGGGGCGACCACCGTCAGCCCCTCCGTCTCGGCCACCGTGGCAAAAGTGCCCTCGGGCAAAGGTCCGTCCCAGACGCCAAAGCCATAGGGTCCCGGATGCAGGACCGGCTCCATCGTCCGCAACAGCACCTTCAGATCCGTCTCGCCCATCTGCGCCTCCTGCATTCGCCCCTTGACCTAGAACGCCGACCCGTCAAACTCCATTTAATCCTCCTGCCTCGGATTAAGCACGGCTAATGCACGACCCCGCCCAACTCGCCGCCCTGGCGGCCGTCCACCGCCGCGGAGCCTTCGACCTCGCCGCGGCCGAGCTTCACGTCACCCCCTCGGCCATCTCGCAGCGGGTCAAGGCGCTGGAAGAACAGACCGGAACCCTCCTGATCCGCCGCGGCACGCCCTGCCAGGCCACCGAAACCGGCCTGCGCCTCATCCGCCACCATGACGAGATCGCACTTCTGGAACGCACGCTTGCCCAGGACCTGGGCCTGACCCCCGGTCCCGCGACCCTGCGAATCGCCGTCAATGCCGACAGTCTCGCCACCTGGATCATCCCGGCGCTGGCCGCCACCGAGGGCTTCCTCTTCGACCTTGTCATCGACGACCAGGACGTCAGCCAGGACTGGCTGCGCCGCGGAGAAGTCGTGGCCGCGGTCACCAGCCACCCGATTCCGCCGCAAGGCTGCGACAGCCTGCCGCTCGGGGCGCTGCGCTACCGTGCCACCTGCTCGCCGTCCTACCGCGCCCGCTGGTTCCCCGAAGGCGTGACGCCGCAGGCCCTCGCCCGCGCCCCGACACTGACCTTCTCGGACAAGGACCAGCTCCAGACCCGCTGGGCTGCCATCCGCGGCCTTGCCCGTGCAGCCCTGCCCACCCACCGGATCGCCTCGTCGCAGGCCTTCGTCGACGCTTGCCTCGCCGGCCTGGCCTGGGGCATGAACCCCCAGCCCTTGATCGCCCCGCATCTCGCGCAGGGCAATCTGGTCGAGCTTGTCCCCGACACGGCCCTCGACGTCGCACTCCACTGGCAGTTCACCCGCCTCGCGGCACCGGCCCTTGCCCCGGTGACCCAGGCCCTCCGCCGCGCCGCCGCCGCGGCACTGGTCAAATGAAAACGGGGGCGGCTTTCGCCACCCCCGTTCCCGAACCCCCGAAGGGATAAGGCTTACGCCAGAGCCAGGTTCACGGCCGATTCCCGGCCGTTGCGATCCTGCTCGATGTCATAGGTCACGGCCTGCCCATCGGGCAGCGACCGGATGCCGGCACGCTCCAGCGCGGTGACGTGGACGAAAACGTCCTTCGACCCGCCTGCGGGGGCGATGAAGCCGAAACCCTTGGTTGCGTTGAACCATTTCACGGTGCCATTGGCCATCGTGATGTCTCCTGTCATGTATGCCACCCGCAGCGTGCGGTGGCCTGGCCCAGTGTCGTCGCGATCGAAGCTGAAGGCCGAAGCAGACAGTAGAACGAAAGAGAAGAAGCTACGCCCCACACACATGCGCCTTTCGGCACCATATTGCAAGAGGTGGTCCCGATTAAATGCCCCAAGCCCGGTCCCGCGCTGGCCGGACCCGCGGATCGCCACCGGCGTAGGGTGTGCTACAGCGCACCTTCCTCAAAGCTGCGCCGCCACGTCCTCGGGCACGTCGAAGTTGTGCGTCACGGTCTGGACGTCGTCGTCCTCTTCCAGAAGATCGATCAGCCGCATCAGTTTCTGCGCCGTCTCGAGGTCCACCTCGGTCCGGGTCTGCGGCTTCCACACGAGCTTCGACTCGGTGGATTCCCCCAGCGCCTTTTCCAGCGCGTCCGAGACTTCGGACAGGTTCTCGACCTTGCAGTAGATCCAGTGGCCGTCCTCGTCCGACTCCACGTCGTCCGCGCCTGCCTCCAGGGCCGCCATCATCACGTCATCGGCCGAGCCGACCGAGGCCGGATAGGAAATCTCGCCCACCCGGTCGAAGCTGTGCGCGACCGAGCCGGTGGTGCCCAGGTTCCCGCCGCACTTGGTGAAGTAGGACCGCACGTTCGACGCGGTGCGGTTCAGGTTATCGGTCATCGCCTCGACGATGATCGCGATCCCGTTCACGCCGTAGCCCTCATAGCGGATCTCGGTGTAATCCGCCCCGTCGCCCATCTGGGATTTCTTGATGGCGCGGTCGATCACGTCCTTCGGCATCGACTGGGCCTTGGCCGCCTTGATCGCCAGCCGCAGGCGCGGGTTCATGTCCGGGTCAGGCATCCCCATCTTGGCCGCGACGGTGATTTCCTTCGACAGCTTGGAAAACATCTTCGAGCGCAGCTTGTCCTGCTTGCCCTTGCGATGCTGGATGTTCGCCCATTTCGAATGGCCCGCCATGGCCCAACCCTCGGTCCAGTTTCGGTGATGGCGCGCTTTACACCGGCGTTGCCGCGAAGAGCAACCCCTGCCCCCCGGAAACGCTCCTCCATGACTGCGTCACTCGTCGCGGCGGCGAGGTGAAGTCGAAGACGCACGACGCGCGGCCCCCAATGGATCACAACGGCCAGATCACCGGGATCAGCGCGCAACAGACCAGCATGGTCAGGATGTTCAGCGGCACGCCCACCTTGGTGAAGTCGCTGAACCGATACCCGCCCGGCCCGTAGACCATCATGTTGGTCTGATAGCCCACCGGAGTCGCAAAGGCCAAGGTGGCCGAGAACATCACCGCCACGACGAAGGGCCGCGGGTCATGGCCCAGCCTTTCAGCCAGCTGGATTGCGACGGGGGTGTAGATCACCGCGACCGCATTGTTCGACAGGAACTCGGTCAGCACCAACCCGATGAAATAGACCGCAAGGATCAACAGGAACGGCCCCAGCCCCTCCAGCCAGGGGGCGACACCGTTGACGATCAGCCCCACCGCGCCCGACTGGTCCAGCCCCTCGCCCACCGCCAGCATGGCGAAGATCATTGCCAGCAATCGGCCATCCACAAAGGAAAACGCCTCGTCGCTGTCGACGCATTGCGTCACCAGGATCACCGCCACCGCGACCAGGGCCAAGGGCAGGATCGGCGCAAGGTCCAGGGCCGAGAGCACGACGATCAGCCCCAGGGCCGCCAGCGCGATCGGTGCTTTCGACCGGCGGAAGGCCATCACCCGCGGGCGGCTGATGTCGACCAGATCCATTTCGGCCGCCAGCCGCTGGATGTCCTCGACCGCGCCTTCCAGCAGCAGCGTATCCCCCACCCGCACGATCAGGTCGTCCAGCTGCCGCCCGATGTTCTGGTTGCGCCGGTGCACCGCCAGCACATAGACGCCATAGCGCCGCCGCAGCCGCAGATCGCCCAGCCGCTGCCCCTCCATCCGGCAGCCCGGACCGATCAGCACCTCGACCGTCTCGGTCTTGACCGAGCTCAGCTTCTCCACCAGATGCACGTCCTTGCGCGCGTGCAGACCCATGAGCTCGGTCATCTCGGTCCGAAGCACCACCCGGTCGCCCGCCTGCAGCACCACCGGCGGCAGATCGCGCCGCAGGCTGGCATCGCCGCGCAGCACGTCGATGACCCGCACACCCTCGCGCTTGAAGATGTCGACGCCCATCACCTGCTGGCCGATCAGCGCACTGTCCTCGGGTACCGCGACCTCGGTGAAGAACTTCATCTTCCGCTTGTCGTTCAGCAGGACGCCCATCGACTGCCGCACCGGCAACAGCCGGTCGCCGAACAGCATCAGGAAAGCTCCGCCCGTCAGCATGACCGCGATCCCCAGCGGCGCGATCTCGAACAGGCCGAAATGCTCCAGCCCGTTGTCCGCCGCCACCCCGTCCACCAGAAGGTTGGTCGAGGTGCCGATCAGCGTGATCATCCCGCCTAGAACCGTCATGTAACTAAGCGGAATCAACAGCTTGGACGGCGCCGCTCCAATCTGGACCGACAGCTGGATCACCACCGGAATCATCACCGCGACAAGCGGCGTGTTGTTCATGAAGGCCGAGGCCAGCCCCATCGAGCCGATCAGCACCACCACCACCGTCCGGGGCCGGTCCCCGGCATGGCGGCCGATGGCGCGGATCACCGCCTCGACCGCGCCAGTGCGCACCAGGCCGCCCATCACCAGGAACATCATCGCGATGGTCCAGGGCGCCGGGTTCGCCAAGACGCCTGTCGCCTCCCGTACCGGCAGGATTCCCAGGACCATCATCAGCGCCGCCCCGCCGATCGCCGTCACCTCGACCGGAGTCCGCTCCAGGACGAACAGAAGGAACATCCCCCCCAGGATCGCCATGGCCACCCAGGGCTGCCACTCGACCGGAATCGTCAGACCCAGCATCACGCCTCCCGCACCGGGCGCGGCTGCACCAGCGCCACACCTGCCAGCATCACTGCCAGCGCCAGCCAGACGAGGGGCCCGAACCGCTCGCCCATCAGGACCATGGCCCAGACCACGCCCGAGCCGGTCACCAGATAAGAGGTCTGCGCCGCAAAGACCGACCCGGCCTTGCCCGCCAGCCAGACATAGCCCGCATAGACCACCGCATGAACCGCAGCCAGGATCACCAGCGCCCCCTCTGCCCGCCCCAGCGGCAACGGATCGACCCATTGCCCTGTTCCAAGCGCCAGAGGGGCCGCCATCACCGCCCCCACGACCGACACTCCGAACATCGCCTGCACCGGATCCATCCCCGCCGTGCCCGATCGCGCGACCCAGGTCGCCTCGGCCGCATAGAAGACCGGCCCGACCATCGCCACCGCCAGCCAGCCCAGGCTGATCTCGCCCCCCGGCCGTGCAATCAGCGCCACGCCCAGAAGCCCAAGGCCAAGCCCGATCAGCCGGCCCGGCGAAAGTCGGTCCATCCCCAGCGCCAGCGCCATCGGAAAGGCGATCAGCGGTACCGTGGAAATCAGGATCGACATCACCCCCGCCGGAAGGTGGACGACCGAGGCGTAGAAGGTCGCGTTCGGCACCAGCGTCCCGATCACCGCGATCACCACATAGAACCGCAGCGCCTCACGCGTCAGCACCAGTCCCTTGCCCCGTAGCACCGAAACCGCGCCCAGCACCACCGCCCCCACGACCAGCTGCCAGAAGATCAGCCCGAACGGCTGATGCCCCGTCGCCGTCGCCATCTTGCCCAGGCTTTGGGTCGACCCCCAGCCCAACCCCAGAAGCACCAGCACCAGGACCAACCCCCAGCGCCCGCCAAGCCGCACCGGCGCGGGACCCGAGGGCGGGGCGACCGCCAGATCGCTCACGGCAGCGACTCCTGCAACTTGCCGCCCACCCGGATCATCCGCACCTTGGTGGCCAGCCCGGTCCTGTCATCCGTTTCGACATAGACCCCCGACAGCGTCGCCTCGCCCCCCGCGGGCTCGAACCGGCCCTTCGCCATCCCGGTCAGGAAGCGGCGCAAGGGCTCCAGCTTCTCCATCCCGATCACGCTGTCATAATCGCCGCACATACCCGCATCGGACTGATAGGCCGTGCCCTTCGGCAGGATCATCGTGTCGGATGTCGGCACATGGGTATGCGTGCCGACGACAAGGCTGGCCATCCCGTCGCACCAGTGCCCCATCCCCATCTTCTCGGATGTGGCCTCGGCATGGAAATCCACGATCGCCGCCTGGACCACGCCGCCCAGGGTATGCGCCTTCAACGTGGCCTCCAGCGCGCTGAACGGGTCATCGAAAGGCCGCTTCATGAACACCTGCCCCAGCGCCTGGGTCACCAGAACCTTGCGCCCCTGCGTCGCCTCGAAGACCCGCGCGCCCCGGCCCGGCGCCACCTTCGAGAAGTTCAGCGGCCGCACGATCCGCGGCTCCTGCTCGATGAAGCTCAGCATGTCCTTCTGGTCAAAGGCATGGTCGCCCAGCGTCAGGCAATCAGCCTCCGCCGCCAGCAGCTCCTTCGCATGGTCCCCGGTGATCCCCGCCCCCTGGCTTGCATTCTCGCCGTTCACCACGACGAAATCCAAACCCCAGGCCGCCCGCAATCCGGGCAACCGCTCGATCACCGCCGCCCGGCCCGACCGGCCCACGACATCGCCAAGGAAAAGCAGTCTCATGGCCCCGGATTAGGCGGG
>JBKHWC010000037.1:0-29524 GCA_046569765.1 Alphaproteobacteria bacterium
GGGGGGGGGGGGTCAGCCGTCGAAGTTGACGGTTTCCATGATCTTCACCGCCGCCGGGCGCTGTGCGGCGATGTCGGCGAGGGGCTTGGTGTCCGGGGTGAACTCACCCCAGGAAGCGACGAGGGCGGAGCGTTCGACGCCGGGTTTCACCGGGTATTCGTGGTTGGTCTCGGCGTAGATCTTCTGGGCGGCGTCCGAGGCGAGCCATTCCATGAATTTCAGCGCGTTTTCCTTGTTCGGCGCGGATTTGGTCATGGCGACGCCCGAGATGTTCAGGTGGGTGCCGCCCGCTTCGAACGTCGGGAAGACGATGTTGACGGATTCGGCCGCCGGAACCTGCTCGGGGTCGGCGAGCATCTGGCCCATGTAGTAGGTGTTGCCGATGGCGATGTCACATTCGCCGGCCGCGATGGCCTTGACCTGGTCGCGGTCGCCGCCGTCGGGCTTGCGGGCGAGGTTGGCCTTCACGCCCTCGGCCCAGGTGGTGGCGTAGGCTTCATCGTGATGGGCGATGATCGCGCCGAGGAGGGCGACGTTGTAGTCGTGCAGGCCCGAGCGCGAGCAGATGCGGCCTTTCCATTTGTCCGAGGCGAGGTCTTCGTAGGTGGTCACCTCGCCGGGCTGCACGCGGTCCTTCGAGGCATAGATGATGCGGGCGCGGGTGGTCAGGCCGAACCAGAGGTCGTTCGGGTCGCGGAATTCGGCGGGGATGTTGGCGTCGAGCACGTCGGACTGGACCGGCTGGACCACGTCGGCCTCGACGATCTGCATCAGGCGGGCAATGTCGACGGTGAGGACCAGGTCGGCGGGCGAGCGGGTGCCTTCGGCCACCAGGCGTTCGGCCATGCCCTTGTCCACGAAGGCCACGTTGACGGCGATCCCGGTCTCGGCGGTGAAGGCGTCGACGAGGGGCTGGATCAGTTCCGGCTGGCGGTGCGAGTAGACGTTGATTTCCTGCGCCAGCGCCGGGACGGAGCAGGCGAGAAGGGCGAGGGTCGAGAGGCGCAGCATGGCTGACTCCTTTTGTCAGATTTATGCGGCGCTTAAACCTGACTGATTTGCTTGGGTCAAGTGGTTGAGTGAAATTGTCGGACATTTTTTGCGCCGCTGCGCCCTTGCTTGGCGGTGGAGCCTCCGGCGGGGATATTTGGGCAAAGATGAATGGACGGTCGTTTGGGCCGCCTTCACCTGGTTGTGGAGTGTTGAGCGGCCGAAAGGATCAGGGACCAGACTGGCCTGTTACAGCTTTGGCCTTGTCTTCGGCCTTGGCGCGGTTCCAGAGCGCGTCCATCTCCTCCAGGTCGCTGTCGGCGGGGGTACGGTCCTGTTCGGCGAGCCAGTCCTCGATTCGGGCGAAGCGGCGAGTGAATTTCTGGTTGGCGGCGCGCAGCGCGGCCTCGGGGTCCACTTTCAGGTGCCGGGCGAGGTTGGCCATGACGAAGAGGAGGTCGCCGATTTCCTCGGTCAGGGCGTCGTGGGTGAGGGTGTCGCGCGCCTCGGTCACTTCGCGGGCTTCCTCGACCAGCTTGTCGAGGACCTGCTCGGTCGAGGGCCAGTCGAAACCGACGCGGGCGGCGCGGTTGTGCAGTTTGAGCGCGCGGGTCAGGGCGGGAAGGGAGGCGGCGATGCCGTCGAGGGTGCGGGCCCCCGATGTCGAGGCTTCGCGTTCCTTTGCCTTCTGCGCCTCCCAGTCGCGGGTCTGCTGCTCGGCGGTCTTGTCGCGGCTTTCGCTGCCGAAAACATGCGGGTGGCGGGCGATCATCTTGTCCGAGATGGCGGCCACCACGTCGGGAAAGGCGAAATGGCCGGCCTCTTGCGCCATTTGCGCATGGTAGACGACCTGGAAGAGGAGGTCGCCAAGCTCGCCCTTGAGGTCGGCCCAGTCGGCGCGGTCGATGGCGTCGGCGACCTCATGCGCCTCTTCCAGCGTATAGGGGGCGATGGTGGCGAAGGTCTGTTCGATGTCCCAGGGGCAGCCGGTGGCCGGGTCGCGCAAGGCGGCCATGATGGCGAGCAGGCGGTCGATGCCGCTGTCGGGAAGGTCGGAACGGAGGGTCATGGGGCCTCGCAAGGGGGAGCGCGGCCAATCTAGGACGGGCGCGGGGGCCAGGCCAGCCCCCGCGCACAAGAGGTCAGAAGGTGAGGCCCAGGCGCAGACCGACCGTGTCGACCGTGCTGTCGATGTCGAAGGTGTTGAGCGGGTTCTCATCGGTGCCGCTGAGGTTCCGGCGGGTATAGTCCAGGCCGACAAACATCCGCTGCGACAGGTACATGTCCACGCCCAGGCCGAAGCTGACGCCCGAGAGGCTGACGCTGTCGACGGCATTCACCGTCGTCTCGGCGCGGGAAACCCCGATGGCCCCGTAGATCAGCGCCCTGCCGGTGGCGTACCCCAGCCGGGCGCGCAGATCGAGCAGGCTGTCGATCGTGTCGTCGGCCCCAAGTCTATCGCCCAGAAGCACGCTGTCGGACACCGAGGAATACCCGAGTTCCGCCCCGTAGACGATGTTGCCGCGCTGGAGATTGTAGCCCAGGAAGCCGCCGACGGCAGTGCCCCGGTCATAGTCATAAGTGAACGGGCTGGGAACGAGGGTCTGGAAATCGGCGGAGGTCCGGCCGTAGGACAGGCCGCCGTAGACACCCGCCCAGTCCGGTGCTGCGGGCGATGGTGCGGCGGCTGCCGGAACCGGGTCGGGCGCGACGGCTACCGGCCCCCCTGCCAGCACGGGCCCGGCAAGCAGGGCAGCGACGAGCGAGGGAGCGAAGGCGGTCACTTTCATCTTTGTTCCACTGTGAATGACCCTTTTTGAGAGGATTGCAGGTTAACCGAGCTCCTGCGCTGATCCAGATCAGAAACGACGGGGAAGGCGCAGGGGCGCGTCCCCGGGGCGCGTCCCCTGGGCGGTCCTTCCGGGGATTGCGTCGCCGGGGGCTGCCGCCGACGCTGCGCTTCCCCGATTGCGGCGGCGGGCGTTTTGGGATTTGATCAAAGGATCATCCGAAGGAGACCATGATGCCCGTTCTGAACCGTATCGCCTCTTATGCCGAGGACATGAAGGGCTGGCGGCGTCATCTGCACATGCATCCCGAGCTGGCCTTCGACTGCCACGAGACGGCGGCCTGGATCGTGGCGCGGCTGCGCGAGTTCGGGGTGGACGAGATTCACGAGGGCATCGCCAAGACCGGGGTCGTGGCGCTGATCAAGGGGCAGAAGCCGGGGCCGGTCATCGGGTTGCGGGCCGACATGGACGCGCTGCCGATCGAAGAGCTGACGGGGGCGCCTCATGCCAGCACGGTGAAGGGCAAGATGCATGCCTGCGGCCATGACGGGCATGTGACGATGCTGCTGGGCGCGGCGAAGTATCTGGCCGAGACGCGGAATTTCGCCGGCACCGTGGCGCTTCTGTTCCAGCCGGCGGAAGAGGATGGCGGCGGCGGGCAGGTCATGGTGCAGGAAGGGGTGATGGACCGCTTCGGGATCGGGCAGGTCTATGGCATCCACAACGCGCCGAACGTGCCCTTCGGGCATTTCACCACGACGCCGGGGCCGCTGATGGCCAGTGTGGATACCGCGTTTGTCTATATCACCGGCAGGGGCGGGCATGGGGCCACCCCGCATGAGACGGTGGACCCGGTGGTGGCGGTCGTGGGCATGGTCCAGGCGATCCAGACGATCATCCCGCGCAATGTCTATGCCTTGGACGAGGCGGTGATCTCGGTCACGCAGATCCACACCGGGACGGCGTCGAACATCATCCCGGAAGAGGCGATGTTCTGCGCCACGATCCGCTGCTTCAAGCCGGATGTGCGGGCGCTGTTGAAGAAGCGGTTCTACGAGATCGTCGAGGGTCATGCGGCGGCCTATGGGGTCAAGGCGCGGATCGAGTATGACTGGGGCTATCCGGCGACGATCAACCACGAGGACGAGACGGAATTCGCCGCCGAAGTGGCGCGCGAGGTCTCGGGCGTCGATGCGGTGGATGCGCGGGCCAACCGCGAGATGGGGTCGGAGGATTTCAGCTACATGCTGGAGGCGCGGCCGGGGGCCTATCTGTTCCTGGGCACGGGGCCGGGCGCGGGGCTGCATCACCCGGCCTATGACTTCAACGACGAGGTGGCTCCGGTGGGGGCGAGCTTCTTCGCCCGGCTGGTGGAGCGGGCTCAACCTTTGGGCTGACGCAGCAGCGGGATCAGGCCGAAGCCTGCCTGTCCTGCAAGGCCCAGAAGGCCGGGCGGGGTGGCGAGGTCGGCCAGGAAGCGGGCGGGCGTCTGGCCGAAGCCGAGGGCCAGCGCCAGTTCCGCCAGCATGAGCAGCGCGAAGGCGAGGGCTCCCATCGCCAGGCGTCCGGCCGGGGGCAGCGGCCAGCGGGCGAGCACGCGGCCTGCCACCAGCCATGCGAGGGCGAGGACGAGCGGAACCTCCAGCGCGACGGCCACCAGCGGGCCGGTCTGCGGCGCGACCAGCGTGACGCGCAGGGCGCCGAGGAGAAAGGCTATGGCGAAGACCGGGGCAAGATAGGCGGCGGCGGCTTTGGCGACGGTCGGCATTGGGGGGGGTCGGACCGGGTGGCGGATGCGGTGGCAAGGGTGGCATGAAAGTCGTCGCCTGTCTGCTGCCCCGCGCGGTGCGGGTGCCTGGGGCGATGTCGGAGGCGACCCGCGGGGGCGGGTGGGGCGATGGTCGCCAGAGGAGGACTCGGTGTCCGCAGGCAGGCGCGAATCGGCGGCCCCTGGCCGGGATGGTCCTAATTGGGCCGGATCAACCTTTGGACACTATATCTTGCCCCACCCCAACCTTTGGGGCGGCTCGGGGGCTGGCCGGAATTTGATCAAAGTGCTATTGTGCGAATGTACAACAAACCGGAGTGACCCATGTCCGCCCTCGCGCTCAACACCCCTTCACCGGCCGATCTGTGGGAGATGGACCGGGCGCATGTGCTGCATCCCTGGACCAATTTCGGCCCCTTCGAGAAGGAAGGCAGCCTGGTCATCACCCGGGGCGAGGGCTGTTACCTCTGGGATGCCGAGGGGCGGCAGTATCTGGATGCGGTCGGCGGGCTTTGGTGCACGAACATCGGGCTTGGCCGACGCGAGATGGCGCAGGCCATTGGCGCGCAGGCCGAGCGGCTGGCCTTTTCGAACACCTTCGTCGATGTGACGAACGACCCCTCGGCGCTGCTGGCGGCAAAGCTGGCCGAGCTGGCTCCGGGGGATCTGAATCGGGTGATGTTCACCACGGGCGGCTCCACGGCGGTGGATACGGCGGTGCGGGCGGTGGCCTATTACCAATGCTGCATGGGGCGGCCCGACAAGACCGATATCGTTGCGCGGGATTACAGCTATCACGGGTCCACCTATCTGGCGCAGTCGGTGGGCAAGCGGCCGGGCGACCGGGTGCCGCAGTTCCGCTACAAGGAGGAGGGGATCCATCACCTGTCGGTCCCGAACCCCTATCGCCGCCCCGAGGCGCTAGGCGAGGCGGAATTCTGCGATGCGCTGGTGGCCGAGTTCGAGGCGCTGATCGACCGGGTCGGCGCGGACCGGATCGGCGGGTTCATCGCGGAACCGATCCAGGCCAGTGGCGGAGTGATCGTACCGCCGGAGGGCTATCTCAAGCGGATGTGGGAGATCTGCCAGCGCCATGACATCCTGTTCATCGCCGATGAGGTGGTGACCTCGTTCGGGCGGCTGGGGCACTGGTTCGCGGCCTGGGAGGTCTTCGGCGTCCAGCCCGACATGATCTGCACGGCCAAGGGGCTGACCTCGGGCTATGTGCCCCTGGGGGCGCTGATCCTGTCCGAGCGGATGTGGCAGGCGATGGCCGAGGACGGGTCGCGCTGGTTCACGGCGGGGTTCACCTATTCCGGCCATCCGGTCGCCTGCGCGGCGGGGCTGAAGAACATCGAGATCATGGAGCGCGAGGGGCTGCTGGCCCAGGCCGACCGGGTGGGGCGCTATTTCGAGGCGCGGATGGCGGGGCTGGCCGCGCTGCCGCTGATCGGGGATGTGCGCGGGCGCCGGCTGATGCTCTGCGTGGAAAGCGTGGCGGACAAGGGCACCAAGGTGGTGCTGCCGGATGAGGCGAATGAATCGAAGCGCATCTCGAACGCGGCCGAGGCGATGGGGCTTCTGGTGCGGCCGATGGGGCATCTGAACGTCATGTCGCCGCCGCTGGTGATCACCGAGGCCCAGGTCGATTTCATTGCCGAGACGCTGGAGCAGGCGATCCGCCAGGTGACGGACGAGCTGGTGCGGGAAGGCTATCGCATCGGCTAGGTCCGGGCGCCGGAAGTCGCCGTCATGCGGGGGGCGGTCGGGCTTGACTTCGGGCCCGTCGCATGGCCCCCTGCGGTCGGATCCGCGCGTCTCCGTTGAACGACTGCGCCCATGACCCGAGATTTCCATGGCTCTTGAAGATGCAAAGACGCAGGTCGACACTGCGTTCACCCGGGCAGAGCGTCGCGGCTATGCCTTTGAAAACGCCTTCGGCGGCGCCACGTCCTTCCTGCGCCGGACCTATAGCAAGGACCTGACCGGGGTCGATCTGGCGATCACAGGCGTGCCCTTCGACCAGGCGGTCACGCATCGGGCCGGGACGCGCTTCGGGCCGCGCGCGATCCGCGAGGCCTCGACCCTGCAGCCCTATGATCCGCCCTTTGGCTGGCCGACCAATCCGCTGGAGGAGATGACGGTCGTCGACTATGGCGATCTGGCTTTCGACTATGCCAAGGTCGCGGACTTCCCCGAGACGCTGACGGCGCATATCCGCACCATCCTGGCGGCGGGCGCGGGGACGGTGGTGCTGGGGGGCGACCATTACATCACGCT
This sequence comes from Alphaproteobacteria bacterium, assembly GCA_046569765.1. Taxonomy (GTDB): domain Bacteria; phylum Pseudomonadota; class Alphaproteobacteria; order Rhodobacterales; family Rhodobacteraceae; genus Tabrizicola. The sequence continues at coordinate 6,829 of JBKHWC010000037.1, forward strand.
GCCGATCCTGCGCGCCTATGCCGAGACATTCGGCCCCCTTGGCGTGATCCATTTCGACGCCCATTCCGACCTGTGGACCGACGACGATCTAGGCCGGATCGACCATGGCACGATGATGTACAAGGCCGTGAAGCAGGGCTACGTCGACCCCGCCCGCTCGGTCCAGATCGGGATCCGCACGGTGACCGAGGATTACCTGGGCTTCAACGTGATCACCGCACGCGAGGCGCATGAATGGGGCGTGGAGCGGGTGGTCGCGACGGTGAAGGATATCGTTGGCGACAGGCCTGCCTATCTGACCTTCGACATCGACGCGCTGGACCCGGCCTTTGCGCCGGGCACGGGGACTCCGGTCTGGGGCGGGCTGGCCAGCTGGCAGGCGGCGGCGATGCTGCGCGATCTGGCCGGGATCAACCTGGTCGGGGGCGATGTGGTCGAGGTCTCGCCGCCCTATGACACGACGGGTGCGACGGCGATCGCCGGGGCGCATGTCGCCTATGAGCTGATCTGCCTGTACCACTGGGCGCGGACGCAAAGGTGAGGCGCATGGCGATCTGGCTGACCCTTGCGGCAGTTCTGGGGCTGGCGGCCTATGTCCGTCTTGCGCCCTCGGACCCCGCGCGCTGGCATGTCGCGACCGAGGTCACCGGCCCCCCGGGAGAGGTCGTGGCGGGCGAGGGCCGGGCCAGCCTGCGGTTTCCGGGCGACGGGGCCGCGCTCTTGGCGCGGCTTGATGCGGTGGCGCTGGCGACGCCCCGCACGCAGCGCCTGGCGGGCAGCATCCAGGAGGGGCGGATCACCTGGGTGACGCGCTCGGCGCTGTGGGGGTTCCCGGATTACACCACCGCCGAGGCTCGCCCGGACGGGCTGCATGTCCAGGCCCGGTTGCGCTTTGGCAGGTCGGACCTGGGGGTCAACGCGGCGCGGCTCGCGGACTGGCTCTCCCGCCTCTAGCCCTTTCATGCTGGTGAAAATATCCCACGGGGGTCCGGGGGTGTGAAACCCCCGGGGCCGGCCACCCCTTGACCGGCCCGGTCATTAGCGCCAAACCGCCGCCATGGTTCCCTTGGACAAACTCGCCCAGATCGCCGAACGCTTCGAATATCTCGAGGCGCAACTGAACGCGGGCGCCGCCCCGGCCGAAATCGCGCGCATCAGCCGGGAATATACCGAGCTGAAGCCGGTGGTTGAGGAGATCCGCGCCTATCGTCAGGCGCTGGACGATCTGGCCGAGGCCGAGGCGATGCTTGCCGACCCCGAGATGAAGGCTCTGGCCGAGGAAGAGATGCCGCGGCTCAAGGCCCGCATCCCCGAGATGGAACAGGCCCTGCGGCTGGCGCTGCTGCCGAAGGACGCGGCCGATGCGCGGCCCGCGATCGTCGAGATCCGGCCGGGGACGGGGGGCGAGGAGGCGGCGCTGTTTGCCGGCGACCTCGCGCGGATGTACCAGCGTCATGCGGAAAAGATGGGCTGGCGCTGGGAAGTGCTGGAGGAACAGGCGAGCGACCTGGGCGGGCTGAAGGAATTGGTCGCTCTGGTCAGTGGCGACGGGGTCTATTCGCGGCTGAAATATGAATCGGGCGTTCACCGCGTGCAGCGGGTGCCCGAGACCGAGGCGGGCGGGCGTATCCATACCAGTGCGGCGACGGTGGCGGTGCTGCCCGAGGCGGAGGAGGTCGATATCGAGATCCCCGCCAGCGACATCAGGATCGACACCATGCGGTCCAGTGGCGCGGGGGGGCAGCATGTGAACACGACCGACTCGGCGGTGCGGATCACCCACCTGCCGACGGGGATCGTCGTGACCAGTTCCGAGAAGTCGCAGCACCGCAACCGCGAGATCGCGATGCAGGTGCTGCGGTCGCGGCTTTATGAGGCAGAGCGGGAGCGGCTTCATTCCGAACGCGCGGCGGACCGGAAGTCTCAGGTCGGCTCGGGCGATCGGTCCGAACGCATCCGCACCTACAACTTCCCGCAAGGAAGGATGACCGACCACCGGATCAACCTGACGCTTTACGCCCTGCCGCAGATCATGGCGGGCGACCTGACCGAGATCATCGATGCGCTGGTGGCGCATGACCAGGCCGAGCGGTTGGCGGAGATGGAAGCGTGACAGCGGCCGAGGCGCTGCGGCTGGCGGTGCCACGGCTTGCGGCGGCGGGGGTGGAGGACCCGGCCCGCGATGCCCGCGTCCTGCTGGCCCATGCGCTGGGCATTGCCTCGGACCGGCTGACGCTGCATCTTCCCGACGAAATGACCGAGCCGCAGGCGAGGGCATACGAGGCGGCGCTGGTCGCGCGCGCGGCGCGGCAGCCGGTGGCCCAGATCACCGGGCGACGGCTGTTCTGGGGCCTGCCGTTCCGGGTGACCCGCGATACGCTCGACCCGCGTCCCGACACCGAGGCTTTGGTGGCCGAGGCCCTGTCGCAGCCCTTTGTGAAACTGCTGGATCTGGGGACGGGGACGGGCTGCATCCTGCTGGCCTGCCTGAAGGGGGTGCCGATGGCGCGGGGGGTGGGGGTCGATATCTCTCCGGCAGCGCTAGAGGTGGCGCAGGGCAATGCGCGCGATCTGGGGCTGGAGGGGCGGGCGAAATTCGTGGCCTCGGACTGGTTCGGGGCTGTGGAGGGCACCTTTGACCTGATCGTCTCGAACCCGCCTTACATCGCCGCGGACGAGATGGCGGGCCTTGCGCCCGAGGTCCGCGACTGGGAGCCGCATCTGGCGCTGACCCCGGGCGGCGACGGGCTGGAGCCCTACCGGATCATCGCGCGGGGCGCCGGCGCGCGGCTGATGCCGGGGGGGCGGCTGCTCGTCGAGATCGGGCCCAGCCAGGGCGCGGCGGTTGCGGAATTGTTCAGGGCAGCCGGGTTCGATCAGCTGCAGGTCCTGCCCGACATGGACGGGCGCGACCGGGTGGTCGCGGCGGTGAAACCGGGCGACAGGGACCGTTGCGGCTGCGCCTGATTGCCGCCGATTCCGCGCAAAGTCCACAATTATCCCTTGTCACCTGCCGAAGCCTGTGTTTAGTGAAAGCTGTCGCGCGCGGGTTTCCACCTGCCGATGACGCACTGCCCAGGCCCTGCTGACCCGAATCTGCTGCCCATGAGGGGCGGCGGTCGCAGGCCAAAGCCATCATAAGGACAAGATGCGCTCCTCCAAGAAACGCTCGCGTTCGAACCAGAACCGCCCGCGCACCCTCGGCAATATCATCAACCGTGTCTTCGATTCCTCGGGTCCCGAGGGCAAGGTGCGCGGCACGCCGCAGCAGATCATCGAGAAGTACCAGATGCTGGCCCGCGACGCGCAGCTGTCGAACGACCGCGTGGCGGCCGAGAATTTCCTGCAGCATGCCGAGCATTACACAAGGATGCTGGCCGAGGCGACCAAGGAACTGGCGGCCGAGCAGGAAGCGCGGCAGCAGCAGTATCAGCAGAACGGTGGCCAGAACGGCCAGCAAGGCGGCCAGCAGGGCCAGCCACGCGGCGACCGGCCGGACCGTCAGGACCGCGACCGGGCAGACCGGCAGGAACACCGTGATCGGGGCGAGCGGCAGGACCGCGGCGACCGCGGCGATCGGGGCGAGCGGCGTCAGGATTTCCAGCGCGAGTTCCGCGACGAGCGTGAGGCCGAGACCTCGACCGTGGTCGATGTGATCGATCTGGACAGCGGCGAGGACAGCGGTTTGATCGAGACCCCGGAATCGCAGGAGCGTCCGCGCGCCGAGGCGCCGCAGCCGGCTCTGGCTGCACCGGCAGACGAGCCTGCGGAGAAAGCCGAGAAGGCCGAAAAGGAAGAGCGCGCGCCGCGTCGGCCGCGCGGACCGCGCAAGCCCAAGGTTGAGGGCAAGTCCGAGCCGGGAGCGGACGGCGCGCCCCCGAAGGAAGCCGCCGAATAGGTCAAGGGCCGCCCCTGGGGCGGCCTTTTTCGTTCGGGGCGCGGCTCTGGCCGGGCCGTCTTGCGAAGGACGGCAACCCTCGGCAAGCATATGCCTGGAGGATGGCCGGACGGAGAGGGGGAGCGGATGGCAGTATCAGACCATCGCGACACGGTGGCGGTGATCGCCGGCGGGACGCAGGGCCTGGGCCTGGCGATTGCCGAGGCTCTGGTGGCGGATGGCTGCACCCGGCTGGTCGTCGCGGGGCGTCGGGTCGCGGAAGGCGAGGCTGCCGTGCGGCGCTTGCGTGCGCTTGGCGCCGAGGCGCATTACCGGCGCAGCGACATGGGTCTTGTGGAGGATGCCATCGCTCTGGTGGACGAGGTGGCCACGCGCTTCGGCCGGGTGACGGCGCTGGTCAATGCGGCGGCGACGACCGGGCGCGGGTCAATCCTGGATTGCGCGCCCGCCGATTTCGACAAGCATATTGCGGTGAACACGCGGGGCCCGTTCTTCGCGCTGCAACGGTTCGCGCAACTGGCGGTCGAGAAGGGACATCCCGCGTCCGCGGTGAATATCCTGTCGATGGTGGTCCATTGCGGGCAAAGCTACCTTGCGCCCTATTCGGCGTCGAAGGCCGCGTTGGCAAACATCACCAAGAACGCGGCCCAGGCGCTGCGCGGTCACCGGATCCGGGTCAACGGGATCAACTGCGGCTGGATGGACACTCCCGGCGAGGACGAGACGCAGCGGCGGTTTCATGGCGCGCAGGATGGCTGGCTGCAGGCCGCCGAGGCGCGGCAGCCGATGGGGATGCTGGTCAAGCCTGACCATGTGGCGGGGCTGGCGAGCTACTTGCTTTCCGACGCGTCCGGCGTGATGACCGGCGCATTGGTGGATTTCGATCAGAACGTCGCCGGGGCCTACCCGGAGTAAGGAGAGAGATGAAGATCAGGTTCGGGCTTCTGGGTGCGGGGCGCAGCGGGAAGGTGCATGCGAAGGCGGTGACGGGGAACCCGGCCGCAAGGCTGGTGGCGGTGTCGGATGCGATGCCCGCGGCGGCTCAGGCGATTGCAGAACAGTATGGGTGCGAGGTGCGTTCGATTGATGCCATAGCGGCCTCGGCCGACGTGGACGCGGTGGTGATCTGCACGCCGACCGACACCCATGCCGACCTGATCGAGCAGTTCGTGCGCGCGGGCAAGGCGGTCTTCTGCGAAAAGCCCATCGACCTGTCGCTGGCCCGGGTGAAGCAGTGTCTGGAAGTGGTGCGGGCCGCGAAGGGCACGCTGATGGTCGGCTTCAACCGCCGCTTCGACCCGCATTTCCAGGCGGTTCGGGCCGAGATCGACAAGGGCACGCTCGGGGCGGTCGAAATGGTGGTGATCACCAGCCGCGACCCCGGCGCGCCGCCGGTCGATTACATCAAGCGGTCGGGCGGGATCTTCCGCGACATGACGATCCACGATTTCGACATGGCGCGGTTCCTGCTGGGCGAGGAAGTGACCGAGGTCTCGGCCATGGCCTCGGTGCTGGTCGATCCGGCGATCGGTGCGGCGGGGGACAGCGATTCCGTCCAGGTGATGCTGCGGACGGGATCGGGCAAGATGGCGGTGATCTCGAACTCGCGCCGGGCGACCTATGGCTATGACCAGCGGATCGAGGTGCATGGGGCGAAGGGGATGGCGGCGGCCGAGAACCAGCGGCCGGTGTCGATCGAGGTGGCGACGGGGGCGGGCTATACCCGGCCGCCGCTGCATGATTTCTTCATGACCCGCTATACCGAGGCCTATGCCGCCGAGATCGCGGCCTTCATCGCGGCGATGGCGGGCAAGGCCGAGGCGCAGCCGTCGGGCGAGGACGGGCTGATGGCGCTGGCCCTGGCCGAGGCGGCGCTGAAATCGGTCGCCGAGGGCCGCGTGGTGCGGCTGTCCGAGGTGCTGTGACGTTGGCAGGGTGGGCGATATCGCCCACCCTATGCTTGCCGATTTCGCTGGATGGACAAGCCCGGCCTGCCGGATGCGCCGCCGGGGCGGGGGTGTTCTCTTTTGCACGCAAAGCGCGGCCATCGGGTCCTTCGAACAGGCTCGGCCGACGGTCCTGCCCTGCGTGTCGACGACGAGGACCTCTGATCGACCCTTCTGCGACAGGATTTTATCGACTCGCGGCCCGGGCCGGAGGACGAACCGGACTGGACCGACGCAGCAGGCGCGGGTCGATCGAAACGCAGCCGTGGCATTCATCTTTCAAGTGTGGGGGTGGTCCGTTCCTGCGACCACCAAGGGCTGGATTGATCGCGACTGGAACCGTGGATGGGCCTGCGGTTCCCGGAAGCTGCCGATCAGGAAGGCGCGTATGCTGGCGCTCTGATCGAGCGACGCCACCGATTACGCCAAGCGAGGCCAAGACATGGCCATGCACAGGCAGGAATTCCGGGGTACTGCGGAATCGCGGATGCGGGGATCGAATTCCTGCATGGGACACTGTCCTATGCCGCGATCCGGCAGAACTTGCCGACAAGGCGCGACGGATCGGGGCAAGTTTCCAGGGTGGTGGCCCTGCGTCTTTTCTGGCGCAGGCCCATTGCACGGACCGAGTCCGGTCCTCGAGATGTCAGCCCTACGAGGGGGGCGTGGGCAGGGATGCCGTGGCAGACAGGCCAGTCGCGACTGTCGCCCCGAGGTTCGGGCGGTTTTGCGGCCTCTGTCGAGGACTGTCTCGATCCGTTGACGCGGATCGGGCGGATTGTGGTGCGGGCAGGAGGAGTCCCGGATGCGTCCGGGCCCCACACTTACGCCCACAACGCAAAAGACCCGCCGGGGCGGGTCTTCAAGTGCTTGATATCTAGCTCAATTGGCTCCGGCGGTAGGGATCGAACCTACGACCAATTGATTAACAGTCAACTGCTCTACCGCTGAGCTACGCCGGAACACGGGGCGCGTATAGCAAGGCCGTTGGGGGGCGGCAAGGGGCAAAAGTGCGAAAATCGGCAGAGTCTCAGAGGCGGCGGAAAACCGGGTCCGCGCTGGCGTCGGCTTCGGCGGCGACCAGGCTTCTTCCGGCAAGATCAATGAGATGCGCCAGCACGTTCTGCCGTGCGGCGGGCCAAAGGTGGCGGGGGGTGTCCTGGTAAAGCCGCGCGGTCAATCCGGTCGGCGTGGCGGGGCCGGTTGTCAGGGCCGCAAGGACGGCCGCCTCGCGGTCCTGGCGGTGGCGGATCAGCTGGGCCAGGCGCAGGGCAGGGTCCTCGACCGGGTCGCCATGGCCCGGCAGGAGCCTGCGCCAGGGGCCTTCTGCCAGGCGGTGCAACGCGGCCATGTAGTCGCTCATGTCCCCGTCGGGCGGCGCCACGATGCTGGTGGACCAACCCATGACATGGTCGCCGGAGAACAGGGTCTCGCCCAATGCCAGGCAGATGTGGCCGCCAAGATGGCCGGGGGTGTGGAGGACCGAAAGCTCCCAGTCGGGGCCGGTCAGCCGGTCGCCGTCCGCGAGGCGGTGGTCGGGGGTGAAGGTGGGGTCGAGCCCCTCGGCCGAGGGTGGAAGGCGGTCGGCCCAGGCCTGCATGCGGGGGCTGCGCCCCTCGGCCGCGGTGCCGAAGGCGAGGAGCTCGGCCCCGGTCAGGGCGGCAAGGCGCGGGGCGAGGGCGGAGTGGTCGCGGTGGGCGTGGGTGACGACGATTCGGGCTACGGGGCGGCCGGCCACCTGGGCCAGGATCGCGGCGAGGTGGTCGTCGTGGTCGGGGCCGGGGTCGATCACGACAAGCTCGGTCGCACCGACGAGGTAGGTGTTGGTGCCGGTCCCGGTCAGCGGCGAGGGATTGGGCGCCAGCAGGCGGCGGATCGGCGGGTCAGAGTACATGGCGGCCTTTCCAAGCGACGGTGGGACGGCTAGGCTGACGCATGATGGCGATCTTCAAGCGGTTCCTTCCCCGGGGTCTGTACTGGCGCGCGGCGCTGATCCTGATCCTGCCCATCGTCACGATCCAGCTGGTGGTGTCCACCGAATTCATCCAGCGCCACTATGAGCGCGTCACCCAGCAGCTGACCGAGGGTGTGGCGCTGGAGCTGGAGCTTCTGCAACAGCAGATCGCGGCGGCTGGGTCGGTCGAGGCGGCGCGGGCGGCGGTGGTGCCGCTGGCCGAGACGCTGGAGATCACGCTGACCCTGCCCGCGGGGCCGGATGCCCCGGTCGCGGATCGCGTCGGGCTTCTGGACCTGTCCGGCAAGGCCATCGTCGACACCTTGCGCGCCGAGGTGCCGGGGCTCGTGGCCGTCGATGTGACGGACGCGGAACGCGTGGTGGATGTGCGGCTTGAGACCGCAGTCGGGCCGGTCCAGGTGCAGATGGAGCGGCGGCGGATGTCGACGACCAATCCGCACCAGCTTCTGGTGCTGATGATCTTCACCTCGCTGCTGATGACGGCGGTGGCCTTCGTCTTCCTGCGCAACCAGTTGCGACCGATCACCAAGCTGGCGAAGGCGGCCGAGGATTTCGGCAAGGGGCGCACCTTGCCCTATCGGCCGCGCGGGGCGCTGGAAGTGCGGGCGGCGGGGCGGGCATTCCTGGACATGCGCGAGCGGATCGAGCGGCAGATCGAGCAGCGGACGCTGATGTTGTCGGGCGTGAGCCACGACCTGCGCACGCCGCTGACCCGGCTGCGGCTGGGTCTGGCGCTGCTGCCCGAGGACCCGGAGGTCGCGGCGCTGCAGGCCGATGTGGCGCAGATGGAGCGGATGGTGGACGAGTTCCTGGCCTTTGTCCGCGGCGATGCGATGGAAGGCAGCGGGCCGACCGATGCCGTGGCCCTGGTGCGCGCGATTGCCGAGCGGACGGGGGCGACGCTGGCCGAGGTGCGGGGCACGCCCGCGCCGGTGGTGATGCGGCCGCAGGCGGTGACGCGGGCGGTGGAGAATCTGGTCTCGAACGCGCGGCGCTATGGCAAGCGGGTGGAGATCAGCCTGTGGTTCCGCGAAGGGAGCCTTTGGATCACGGTCGAGGATGACGGGCCCGGTATCCCGCCGGAAAAGCGGGACGAGGCACTGCGGCCCTTCACGCGGCTGGATGCGTCACGCGATCCGAACCAGGGAGGCGGGGTTGGGCTGGGGCTGTCGATTGCCTCGGACATCGCGCTGAGCCATGGGGGCGCCTTGCGCTTGGGGCAAAGCGCCCGGCTGGGCGGGCTGAAGGCCGAACTGACGCTGGCGCGGTGATCAGCGCGAGGCGCCGAAGTTGATGACCCAGTGCAGCTTGTTGTCCGGCGCCTCGGACAAGGCGATGCCGATCCCGACGTCGCGCACCTTGGCCAGCAGGATGTTGCTGCGGTGCTTGGGCGAGTTCATCCACCATTCCACCGCCCGGGTGCCGCTGCCGAAGCCGCGCCCGGTGTTTTCAGCGGCGGCGCGGAAGCGGTATCCCGCACGCTGCAGCCGCGTCTTCAGCGTGGCGCCGTCCGAGGAATCATGGCTGATCGAATGGCGCCGGGCATTGTCGCAGGCGTGACCCTGAGCGGCCTTGTCCAGCTTGGTGGACAGGCGGAAGGCGGGCAGGCCATGGGCCTTGCGTTCGGCGTTGAGCTGGGCCAGCACCTCTTGCTGAAGCGCCTGGGCATTGGGAGGCAGGAGGCAGCCCGCGACGGCGGGTGCGGATGACAGGACAACCGCCGCGACCAGCGCGGCGAGGGTGGGACGGATGGACATCGGCAAATTCCCCGTAAACTTGCTGTCCCAGATGGTGCCGTGGCATTGGGGCAGGAATGCGTCGGAATGTGGCGGAAGCATGGAGTTCGCGGGAAATTATGCCAAAGCAGGCAATCCCAGGTTGTGCGAGGGGACCGGCGAAATCGTGACAGCTGTTACAGCGGCTTTGTGCCACTCTGCCCGGATAAGGGGGTAGGTCGATGTTGGACGGGTTGATGCGTGGCGTGATCGATGCCCCCTTGAACCGCGGCGGGCGCTGGCTTGCGGCGCGTGGGGCCTCGGCCGATGCGGTGACGCTGGTGGGGCTCTTGTTCGGGCTGGCGGCGGCGGCACTGGTGGCACTGGGCTGTTCGGGGATGGAGGTGGCGGTGCTGGTGATTGCCGGCCGCCTGGCTGACGGGCTGGACGGCGCTGTGGCGCGGGCGAGGGGCAAGTCGGATTTCGGCGGCTACCTGGATATCGTCTGCGACTTCGCCTTCTATGGCGCGGTGCCGCTGGCCTTCGTGGTGCTGGACCCGGCCGCGAATGGTGCCGCGGGCGCCTTCCTGCTGGCGAGCTTCTACGTCAATGGCGCGACCTTCCTGGGCTATGCCATCCTGGCCGAGCGGCGCGGGTTGGAGACGCGGTCGCGCGGGGAAAAGTCGCTGTATTTCACCGCCGGGCTGCTGGAGGGAACGGAGACGATCCTGTTCTTCCTGCTGATCGTCCTGCTGCCTTCGATCTTTGTCCCGGCTGCCTGGATCTTTGGCGCGCTGTGCCTGGTGACGGCGGCGGCGCGGGTCGGCTTGGCGGTGCGGACCTTCCGTTAGCCCATGACCGCCTCGCGGAAGCGGAAAAAGCCGTGCGTGGCATGGGGCCAGGCCTGCCGGTCGTGGTCGCGCAGGATGCGGGCAAGGCCGATGCCCTGCGATTGGGCCAGTCGTGCAAGCTCTGCGAGGCGGCTGGCGATGGGGCCGGTTGGGGCGTAGGACGTGACGATCTGGGTCGCGCCTTCGCGCTGCGCGTGGTCAAGGACGGCGGCCAGATCGGTGAGGACCGACGCCTCGGGGGCCTGCAGGCGCGCAAGGGCATCGGCAAGGGCGCCCTGCGTGAAGCGGTGGACATGCGGGGCCACGGCCAGGGGCGAGCGGCCGGGGACGTCGGTCAGGACGGCGATGGCCCGGGGGCGGAGGCCCTGGGCGAAGAGGAACTCGGGGCTCAGGTCCTCTTCCGTCACGAGGAGGAGGGTTGGCAGCGCCGGGTCCCAGGCCTCGCCCTGGGGGGCGGGGCGGGGGGCGGGCAGCGGGGACAGGGGCAGGGCCGGGGCCTCGGGAGCAAGGTCCTCGGGCGCGAAGCGGCCACGGGTGTTCAGGCGGATGTTCTCGGTCGTGGCGAGATAGGTCTTGCCGGGGGTATGCAGGCCCGCGACCCAACGCCAGCCTAGCGTGTTGGAGGCTGGGTCGCCGTCGATCAGGTGCCGCAGGAAGAAATCCGCCCCCAGTTCCCAGGGCAGCCGCAGGGTGAAGATCCAGATCGAGGCGAACCACATCCGCGCGTGGTTGTGCAGATAGCCAGTCGCGACGAGCTCTTGCGCCCAAGTGTCGAAGCCGTCGATGCCGGTCTCGCCCAGCATCGCGGCCTCGGCCCTTGCGGCGAGGCCCGGTTCTACCGCCAGCCGGTCAAGTGCGGCGGTCACGCCGGTCCGGTAGGCGGTCCAGATCGCGGGGCGCAGCTCGAGCCAGCCTTTCCAGTAGGTCCGCCACCAGACCTCGGCCAGGAATTTCTCGGCGCCCTGCGGATGGGCGCGCAGCGTTGCGTCGATCACCTCGGCCTCGGTCACAAGCCGGTGACGCAGCCAGGGGGAGAGGATCGAGACATGCGGATGGCCGGGCAGGTCGAGGTTGCGCAAGGCCGCATAGTCGCGCCCGGCGCGGGGCAGGAAGCGGGCCAGGCGGGCAAGCCCTTCGGAGCGGGTCGGGATCAGGTCCATGGCCGGGGTTTAGGGTGCCACGGACGGATTTCAATCCGGCGGAACCGCATGTCGCAGGCGCGGGGGAAATCGCAGGCGGTGCCCTTGCAGGCCCTGTGTCACCCCACTAAGACTCTGGCAATACATTTGACGATATTCCTCGGCAAAGACACGAAGAGGCAGGCCCCGATGCGCGATCCCGTTGACTTCTACATGAACACGCTGGTCCCCATGGTCGTCGAACAGACCAGCCGGGGCGAACGCGCCTATGACATCTTCAGCCGCATGCTGAAGGAACGGATCATCTTCCTGGGCGGCCCGGTTCATGACGGCATGTCCAGCCTGATCTGCGCCCAGCTTCTGTTCCTGGAATCGGAGAACCCGACCAAGGAAATCAGCATGTACATCAACAGCCCCGGCGGCGTGGTGACGAGCGGTCTGTCGATCTATGACACGATGCAGTACATCCGCCCCAAGGTTTCCACCCTGGTGATCGGGCAGGCGGCGTCGATGGGCTCGCTTTTGCTGACGGCCGGGGAAAAGGGGATGCGCTTCTCGCTTCCGAACTCTCGCGTCATGGTCCACCAGCCCTCGGGCGGCTATCAGGGCCAGGCGACGGATATCATGATCCACGCGCGCGAGACGGAAAAGCTGAAGCGTCGGCTGAACGAGATCTACGTCAAGCACACCGGCAACGACTACGACACGGTCGAGGCCGCGCTGGAGCGGGACAACTTCATGTCGGCAGAGGATGCGAAGAACTGGGGCCTGATCGACCAGATCCTGGAAAGCCGCGGCAAGGCGGACGATACGTCGAAGTGATCAACGGCCCCCCGCAGGTTGATCCGGCGGGGGGGTTTTTCGGATTGTGGTGGCCGGGGGCTTGTCCTAGACTTCGCCCGAACGCCCGTGACAGCGGACTGGTGTCCCAGAGGACTTTGGATGGCGAACAACTCCGGCAGCGACAGCAAGAACACGCTCTACTGCTCGTTCTGTGGCAAGAGCCAGCATGAGGTGCGCAAGCTGATCGCGGGACCGACCGTGTTCATCTGCGACGAATGTGTCGAGCTGTGCATGGACATCATCCGCGAGGAGACGAAGACCACGGGCCTGAAGTCCAGCGACGGGGTGCCCACCCCGCGCGAGATATGCAAGGTGCTGGACGACTATGTGATCGGCCAGATCCACGCCAAGCGCGTGCTGTCGGTGGCGGTCCACAACCACTACAAGCGGCTGAACCATTCCTCGAAGAACGACATCGAGCTGTCGAAGTCGAACATCCTGCTGATCGGCCCCACCGGCTGCGGCAAGACGCTGCTCGCCCAGACGCTGGCCCGCATCCTGGACGTGCCGTTCACGATGGCGGACGCGACCACGCTGACCGAGGCGGGCTATGTCGGCGAGGATGTGGAGAACATCATCCTCAAGCTCTTGCAGGCGTCGGAATACAACGTCGAACGCGCCCAGCGTGGCATCGTCTACATCGACGAGGTCGACAAGATCACGCGCAAGTCCGACAATCCCTCGATCACCCGCGACGTCAGCGGGGAAGGGGTGCAGCAGGCGCTTCTGAAGATCATGGAAGGCACGGTTGCCAGCGTCCCGCCGCAGGGGGGCCGCAAGCATCCGCAGCAGGAATTCCTGCAGGTGGACACGACCAACATCCTGTTCATCTGCGGCGGCGCTTTCGCGGGTCTGGAAAAGATCATCGCGCAGCGGAACAAGGGGTCGGGCATCGGCTTTGGCGCCGAGGTCAAGGGGCCGGACGAACGCTCGGTCGGCGACCTTTTCAAGGAGCTGGAGCCCGAGGATCTGCTGAAATTCGGCCTGATCCCGGAATTCGTCGGCCGCCTGCCGGTCATCGCCACGCTGACCGACCTCGATGAGGCCGCTCTGGTCACCATCCTGACGGAACCGAAGAACGCGCTGGTGAAACAGTACCAGCGCCTGTTCGAGATCGAAGGCGTGAAGCTGACCTTCACCCCCGACGCCCTGACCGCCATCGCCAAGCGCGCGATCAAGCGCAAGACCGGCGCGCGCGGCCTGCGGTCGATCATGGAGGATATCCTGCTGGATACCATGTTCGAACTGCCGGGCATGGACGGGGTCGAAGAGGTCGTCGTCAAGGATGAGGCGGTAACCGCCGGCGCCAAGCCGATGCTGGTCTATACCGAAAAGAAGAAGGAGCCGGTGAAGGCATAACGCGCCGATACCGTGCGAAGGCGGGCCCGGCGCCCGCCTTTTTCATGGGCGAAGCGCCACCCGCGGGCCTGCCAGGCCCTAGACCTTCGTCCCGCTTTCCGCCATATCAGGGCCAAAGACCCGGAGGCCACCCATGTATTTCCTGAAACGCCTGCTGACCTGGTGGAACAGCCAGACGCTTGGCACCCAGATCTTCACCGCACGCAAGGGCGTCAAGGTGGGTCAGGATGAGGCCGGGAATACCTTTTACCAGACCCGCGACGGCAAGCGGCGCTGGGTGATCTACAATGGCGAGATGGAGGCCTCCCGCGTCTCGCCCGACTGGCACGGCTGGCTGCACCACACCTGGGATGAGCCGCCGACCAAGGCGCCGCTCAAGCACAAGCCCTGGCAGAAGCCGCACCAGGAGAATCTGACCGGCACCGAAGCGGCCTATGCGCCTCCCGGCTCGATCCGCCGCGTGGAACCTGTCGCGCGCCGCGACTACGAGGCGTGGCAGCCCGAGTGATGGCCTACGAGAAGGCAGAGATCGTCACGGGGGCGGCGGTACTGGCCGTGGCGCTTGGCTTCGCGGTCTATGCGGCGCAGGGCGCGGGGCTGGGGCGCGAGCCGGACAGCTATCCGCTGACCGCGAGCTTTCGTTCGGTCGAGGGGATCGCGGTCGGCTCGGATGTGCGGCTGGCAGGTGTGAAGGTCGGCACCATCACCGGACTGGAGCTGAACCCCGAAACCTATTTCGCCGATGCGACCTTGTCCGTGCGCAACGATGTGCTCCTGCCGACCGATTCCATTATCCTGATCTCGTCTGAGGGGCTTTTGGGTGGGAATTTCGTCGAACTCCTGCCCGGCGGCGCGCTTGAGACGCTTGAGCCGGGCGATGAGATCGAGGATACGCAGGGCGCGGTCAGCCTTCTGGCGCTGCTGATGAAGTTCGTCGGTGGTGCGGGGGGCGAGGCCCCGGCCGATCCGGCCGCGCCATGAAGGCGCTGGCCCTGCTCTTGGCTCTGGCGAGCCCGGCCGCGGCGCAGGAGTTCGCCGATTCGCCTGGCGCCTCGTTGCGGTTTCTCGACAAGCTGACCAGCGAGACCGGCGATGTCACCCTTGGCACCGGGCAGGCGGCGAAGTTCGGGCGGCTGGTGGTGCGGCTGGATGCCTGCCGCTATCCGGTGGCGAACCCCGCCTCGGACAGCGAGGCGCATGTGACGATCATCGAGGAAACGACGCAGAGCGAGCTTTTCAGGGGCTGGATGCTGGCGTCTTCGCCCGCTCTGTCGGCGCTGGACCATCCGCGCTATGACGTCTGGGTGCTGTCCTGCGTGCTGCCCGAAGCTCCGGCGGAGGCGGCCGAGGAATAGGCGGCCGGGTCGAACCGGGCCTCGTGCTGCAACGCCTCGGCCAGAATCTTGTGATAGTCTGCCCGACGGATTTCGATGCCCCCGAGGCTTGCAAGGTGCGGCGTGAGGAATTGGGTGTCGAACAGCCGGAACCCGTTCGCCTGCAACCCGCCGACCGCATGGGCGAGCGCGACCTTGGACGCATCCGTCACCCGGCTGAACATGCTTTCGCCGAAGAAGGCCGCGCCCAGGGTCACACCATAGACCCCACCGACCAGGCGATTCTCGGCCCAGACCTCGACCGAATGGGCGTGACCAAGGGCGTGGAGGCCTTCGTAAAGCGCCTGGATGCGGTGGCTGATCCAGGTCTCCTCCCGCTCGGCGCAGGCTTCGACGACTTGGGTGAAGGCCCGGTCGGCGGTGACGGTGAAGGCGCCTGAGCGCAGTCGCCGGGCGAGCGACCGCGAGATGTGGAAACCATCCAGCGGCAGGATGCCCCGGCGGCGAGGGTCGACCCAGTGGATCTCGGGGTCGTCACGGCCCTCGGCCATGGGAAAGATGCCCATGGCATAGGCGCGCAGCAGGATATCCGGGGTGATGTCCTCGACCGGGTGCGGCATCGCAAAATCCTTCGAAGGATTTTGCAAAAGTTTTCGGAAAACTTTTGCGGGAAGGGCGCCGCAGGGGCGCCCCTCAGGTCAGACGAAATGCTCGGCGAGCCACTTTTCCAGCCAGTGGATGTTGTAGTCCCCGTTCTGGATATCGGGCTCGGCCAGAAGCATGTGGAAGAGCGGCACCGAAGAGTCGACCCCGTCGATGATCAGCTCGGACAAGGCCCGCTTGAGGCGAGCCAGCGCCTCGGGCCGGTCGCGGCCGTGGACGATGAGCTTGCCGATCAGGCTGTCGTAATAGGGCGGGATCGAATAGCCGCCGTACAGCGCCGAATCCATCCGTACGCCAAGCCCGCCCGGCGCGTGGAAAGTGCGCACCTTGCCGGGGCAGGGGGCGAAGTTCGGCAGTTTCTCGGCGTTGATCCGCACCTCGATGGCGTGGCCGTTGAGTTCCAACTCGTCCTGGGTAAAGGACATCGGCAAGCCCGCCGCGACACGGATCTGTTCGCGCACGAGGTCCACGCCGAAGATGAATTCGGTGACCGGATGTTCGACCTGCAGCCGGGTGTTCATCTCGATGAAGTAGAAATGCCCGTCTTCATAGAGGAATTCGATGGTCCCCGCGCCGATGTAGTTGATCTTGGCCACCGCATTCGCGCAGATCGCCCCGATCTCGGCCCGCATCTTGGGCGTGATTGCCGGGCCGGGGGCTTCCTCGAAGACCTTCTGGTGCCGCCGCTGCAACGAACAGTCGCGTTCCCCCAGATGCACGGCATTGCCCTTGCCGTCGCCGAAGACCTGGATCTCGATATGGCGCGGCTTCTGGAGGTACTTCTCCATATAGACTTCGTCATTGCCGAAGGCGGCCTTGGCCTCGGAGCGGGCGGTGCGGAAGGCGATCTCCAGCTCTTCCAGGGTCTTCGCGACCTTCATCCCGCGCCCGCCGCCACCGGCAGTGGCCTTGATGATGACGGGATAGCCGATCTGCTCGGCCACTTTCTTCGCGGTCTCGAAATCCGGCACGCCGCCGTCCGAGCCCGGAACCACGGGGATGCCCAGTTCCTTGGCGGTTTCCTTGGCGGTGATCTTGTCGCCCATGATGCGGATATGTTCCGCATTGGGGCCGATGAAGGTGATCCCGTGGTCCTGCAGCGCTTGGGCGAAGCTGGCGTTTTCCGACAGGAAGCCATAGCCGGGGTGGACGGCCTGGGCGCCGGTGATCTCGCAGGCCGAAATGATCGCGGCCTTGTTGAGGTAGCTTTCGGAACTGGGGGCCGGGCCGATGCAGACGGATTCGTCGGCCATGCGGACATGCATCGCATCGGCGTCGGCGGTGGAGTGAACCGCGACCGACTTGATCCCCATCTCACGGGCCGCGCGGATCACGCGCAGCGCGATCTCCCCGCGGTTGGCGATCAGGATTTTCTCGAACATGCCGGGTCCTTACTCGATGATCAGGAGCGGGGCGCCGTATTCGACGGGATGGCCATCCTCGACCAGGATGCGCTTGACCGTGCCCGCGCGGGGGGCGGGGATGTGGTTCATCGTCTTCATCGCCTCGATGATGAGGACGGTCTGACCCTCGGTCACCTGGGCGCCCACGGTCACGAAGGGCGAGGCGCCGGGTTCGGCGGCAAGGTAGACGGTGCCGACCATCGGCGAGGTGACGGCGCCGGGGTGCTGGGCCGGATCCTCGGGCGCGGCGGCGGGGGCGGCGGCGGGGGCCGCGCCGACCGGGGCGGCATGGTGGAGGACGGGGGCGGGCGCGGCGGCCTGCACCGTCACCACATTGGCCTGCTTGACCACGCGGACCACAAGGCTGTCATCCTCGCCATATTCGCGCTTCACCGACAGCTCGGTCAGGTCGTTCTTGTTCAGCAGCTCGGCCAGCGCCGAGATGAAGGCGACGTCGGTGTCGGTGTTCTGCTTGCTCATGCCGTCCTCTGATTGGCTACACGCCCTGGTTCCCTGTGCGGGGTCTCTTGCGCCCCCGTCCGTCTGTGTCCGGCGCTTATACGCCACGCGATCAGGGGTGAAAAGCCGCGAAACCGATGCCCGGGAAATGGGCAGGGGTCTGCCCTGGTGCAGATTCCTGATGGCGTTGAAAATTTACCGTTTGATAAAAAAATCGACCTGTGCCAGCGTGACTGAAAATATAAGCCAGGGAGGCCCCCAGCCCATGTCGAACAGCCCGCTCACCCCAGGAATCGTCGCCGGCCGCCTGCCGGCCGAGGCCTATGTCCAGAACTTCGGCGACCACGAGCCGCCGCTTGACCGGCACGAGGCGCGTGTCGCGGCGGACCGCTGCTATTTCTGCCACGATGCGCCCTGCATCACGGCCTGCCCGACTTCGATCGACATTCCGCTCTTCATCCGGCAGATCGCCACCGGGACCCCGGAAGCGGCGGCCAAGACGATCTGGAGCCAGAACATCCTGGGCGGTATCTGCGCGCGGGTCTGCCCGACGGAAACGCTCTGCGAAGAGGCCTGCGTCCGCGAGGCGGCCGAGGGCAAGCCGGTCGAGATTGGTCGCCTCCAGCGCTATGCGACCGATGTGGCGATGGGAAAGGGGATGCACCCCTTCGCCCGCGCCGCCGCGACCGGCAAGCGCATCGCCGTGGTGGGGGCGGGGCCTGCGGGCCTGGCCTGCGCGCATCGGCTGGCGATGCATGGCCATGATGTCGTGGTCTTTGAACGGCGCCCCAAGGCGGGCGGTCTGAACGAATATGGCATCGCCAGCTACAAGGCGACGGGCGGTTTCGCGCAGCGCGAGGTCGACTGGCTGCTGCAGATCGGCGGGATCGAGATCCGCAACGGGGTGGAGCTGGGCCGGGACGTGACGCTGGCCGCGCTGGAGGCCGAGTATGACGCGGTCTTCCTGGGCATCGGCCTTGCCGGCGTGAACGCGCTGCGGGCGGTGGGCGAGGATCTGGCGGGCGTGCGCGACGCGGTCGATTTCATCGCCGAGCTGCGCCAGACCGAGGACCTGTCGCGTCTGCCGGTCGGCCGCGACGTGGTGGTGATCGGCGGCGGCATGACGGCGGTGGACGCGGCGGTGCAGTCGAAACTGCTGGGCGCCGAGAACGTGACCATCGTCTACCGCCGCGGGCAGGAGAAGATGTCCGCAAGCGGCTACGAGCAGGACCACGCCGCCCAGGCCGGGGTGCGGATCATCCACAACGCGGCGCCGGTGCGCGTCCTGGGCAATGGCAGCGCCGAGGCGGTGGAATTCGCCTATACCTCGGAAGGGCCGGACGGGCTGACCCTGTCGGCCGAGACCTTCACGCTGAAGGCCGATCAGGTGTTCAAGGCCATCGGCCAGACGCTGAAGGGTGCGCCCGAGGGGCTTGCCGTCGCCGGTGGCAAACTGGCGGGCCCGGCCGGCAAGGTCTGGGTCGGCGGCGACTGCGCGGCGGGGGGCGAGGACCTGACGGTCACCGCCGTGGCCGAGGGGCGCGACGCGGCCGAGGCGATCCACGCAGCCCTTGCAGGCCACTGATGCGCGGCGATTTCCCTTGCCCTCCGGGCACTTCCCCGCCAGTTAGGGGCGGGGCAGGGAGCTTTCATGGACGGCTGGACCGACACCTTCATCGCCTTCATCGAGCGCAATCGCGAGTGGTTGCCGCTGATCATGGTGGTGTTTGCCGCGGCCGAAACCACGGCCTTTCTGTCGATCCTGATCCCCTCGACGGCCGTTCTGGTCGCGGTGGGGGCGCTGGCGGCGACGGGCGCGGTGCCGTTCTGGCCGCTCTGGGCCGGGGCGACGGTCGGCGCGCTGATCGGATCCTGCTTCAGCTACTGGCTGGGCTGGCGCTACGGCAGCACGGTGCTGCGGATGCGGCCGCTGAAAGACCATCCCGAGATGGTGGAAAAGGCGCAAGCCGCCTTCGACCGCTACGGGCCGGTCACGATCCTGGTCGGGCATTTCGCCACCATCTTCCGGCCGGTGGTCTTCCTGATGGCGGGAATGAGCGGCATGACCCTGCCGCGCTTCCTGTTCTGGAACGTCCTGGGCTGCGTTGCCTGGGCCTTCCTGATCCCGAAACTCGGCCAGTTCGGCGGCGATCTCATCGGCTGGATCTGGTCGTTCTTCTGACGGACGGTGGGCGGATCGCCCACCCCACTTTCCCCACAACACTCCCAGCGTGCCGCAAGGAGGCGTCAAATGGCTGACCTCAGCTCGAATTTCATTGGCATCAAATCCCCGAACCCGTTCTGGCTGGCTTCGGCCCCGCCGACGGACAAGAAATACAACGTCGAGCGCGCCTTCGAGGCGGGCTGGGGCGGCGTGGTCTGGAAGACGCTGGGCGCGGAAGGCCCGCCGATCGTCAACGTGAACGGCCCGCGCTATGGCGCGATCTGGGGCGCGGACCGGCGACTGCTGGGGCTGAACAACATCGAACTGATCACCGACCGCCCGCTGGAGGTGAACCTGCGCGAGATCAAGGAGGTCAAGCGCAAGTGGAAGGACCGGGCGCTGGTCATCTCGCTGATGGTCCCCTGCGAGGAGGACCACTGGAAGGCGATCCTCAAGCAGATCGAGGATACCGAGGCCGACGGGGTCGAGCTGAACTTCGGCTGCCCGCATGGCATGGCCGAACGCGGCATGGGCTCGGCCGTGGGGCAGGTGCCGGAATACATCGAGATGGTCACGCGTTGGGTCAAGCAGTACAGCCGGATGCCCTGCATCGTGAAGCTGACGCCCAACGTCACCTCGATCCTGCCGCCCGCGATGGCGGCGAAACGGGGCGGGGCGGATGCGGTCAGCCTGATCAATACGATCAAGTCGATCACCAATGTCGACCTCGACCACTTCTCGCCCTTCCCGATGATCGACGGCAAGGGCAGCCACGGCGGCTATTGCGGCCCGGCGGTCAAGCCCATCGCGCTGAACATGGTGGGCGAAATCTCCCGCCATGAAGAGACGCGCGGCTTGCCGATCAGCGGCATCGGCGGCGTCACCACCTGGCGCGATGCGGCCGAGTTCATGGCGCTGGGGGCGGGCAATGTGCAGGTCTGCACGGCGGCGATGACCTATGGCTTCAAGATCGTGCAGGAGATGATCTCGGGCCTGTCGCAGTATCTGGACGAAAAGCAGATGTCGCTGAACGACCTTATCGGCCGCGCCGTGCCGAACTTCGTCGAGTGGCAGCATCTGAACTTGAACTATGTCACCAAGGCGCAGATCGATCAGGATCTCTGCATTTCCTGCGGGCGTTGCTATGCGGCCTGCGAGGACACCAGCCATCAGGCCATCGCCATGTCGCCCGACCGGGTCTTCACGGTCAAGGACGAGGAATGTGTGGCCTGCAACCTGTGTGTCGACGTCTGCCCGGTCGACAACTGCATCACCATGCGCGAACTGCCCAAGGGCGCGGTCGACCCGCGGACCGGCAAGGTGGTGGGCGACTATGCCAACTGGACCACGCATCCCAACAACCCGATGGCCCAGGCGGCCGAGTGAGGATCCTGCGACAAGCCCACGAATTTTCTGCGAAAATTCCGAGCTTGTCGCCTGCGTTTGCCGCTGTCCCTAGGGCAGCGGCAGCGCGCTGACCCCGGCCGCGATACTGGCGCGGATATAGGCGTTGCGCGCGGCTTCGGCCGCGGCGCGGGCGGCGACGACGGGTTCGTGGTCCTCCTCCACGGCGGCGAGCTGCAGGCCTACGGTGCCGGTTGCGCGATCCGGTTGTCGCACGGACTGCGGCCGCTCGGGCTGGGCGACGGCCGAGACCGATTGTGCGGCCGCGGCACGTTCGCCTGCCGGATTGGAAGGTTGTGGTGGTGAGGCCGGCACCGGCACCAGCGACCGGACGGCTGACATGATAGACATTTCGCGTCCCCCGAAGACCAGACGCCCCCGCCGGCGACCATAGCCAAAATCGGGCGCTCTGGCGCGCGGGAAATGCCGAGAATTCGAGCGATCAGTCCTGGCCTGTTGCCAGGAGGCGCGAGAACAGCGTCTCGAGGAAACGGCCCGCTTCGGCAAAGGGATCATGGCCGGGGCCCAGCACCGCGCGGACCTGCACGTCGAAATCCGCATAATGCTGGGTCAGCGCCCAGATCGAGAAGATCAGATGCACCGGATCGACGCGGGCGATGCGGCCTTCGTCCATCCAGCGCGTGAGGATCCGGGCCTTCTCCTCGACCAGATCGCGCAGGTCGCCCTCGATCGCCTCGCGCATCCGGGGGGCGCCTTGCAGGATCTCACCGGCGAAGAGGCGGCTTTCGCGGGGAAAATCCCGCGACAGGTCCAGCTTGCGGCGGACGTAGGCGAGGATTTCGGCCAAGGGTTCGCCCTTCGGGTCCATCTCGCGCAGGGGGTCGAGCCAGGTGTCCAGAAGACCGGTCAGCAGCGCCTTGTGCACCGCCTCTTTCGAGGGGAAGTAATAGAGAAGGTTCGGCTTCGACAGGCCCGCCACCTCGGCGATCTGGTCCAGCGTTGCGCCACGGAAGCCATGCTGCGAGAAGACCTCAAGCGCGGCATCCAGGATAACCTCGCGGTTCCTTTGCTGGATGCGGGAGCGGGGGCGGGCTGTGGGCGACATGGGGACCTTGCGCGGACGGAACCCTTGGATAGCGCGGGGGCAAGTGCTAGGTCAAACCATTCGCCCTTGCTGGAGTGAGCCATGGCCCTGGACCGCAACGCCCCGAACGACCTGAACGCCTTCTGGATGCCGTTCACCGCCAACCGCCAGTTCAAGAAGAACCCGCGGATGTTCGTGGCGGCGAAGGACATGCACTACACGACCTCCGACGGCCGCCAGGTGCTGGACGGCACGGCGGGCCTGTGGTGCTGCAACGCGGGCCACTGCCGACCGAAGATCACCGAGGCGATCCAGAAACAGGCGGCCGAGCTGGACTATGCGCCGGCCTTCCAGATGGGCCATCCGGTGGCCTTTGAACTCGCCAACCGCATCATCGACATCGCGCCCAAGGGCATCGAGCATGTGTTCTACACGAACTCCGGCTCGGAAAGTGTTGAAACGGCGCTGAAAATCGCTATCGCCTACCATCGCGCGCGA
>JBKHWC010000038.1:0-29477 GCA_046569765.1 Alphaproteobacteria bacterium
GACGGGGGGCCGCTACTCCGCCCGGTCCTGATAGCCGCGACCGGGCATCCAGGCGCGACCCGGCCCCTCTCCGCGCGTTTCCAGCACGATCGCCCCTGGCGCGACCGAAAGCTCCAGCGCGCCGCAACTTGTCATCGGCCCCTCGGCCGCCAAAGTCTCCAGAGGCAGGATGTAATAGGCCAGCGCCACCGAGAAATCCTCGCAGCTGTGCGAGGCCGGGGTCGCCACCACCAGCGCCCGCGCACCCAGCATCGCCGCAGCCTCGGACTCCGTCGCCTGAAGCAGGATCTCCAGATCTGGCCCGGTCAGGACCTGCACCCGGTCCTGACCGTCCAGCCCGACCCACATCGCCTCCGCGCCGTCGACGACCTCGATCCAGACCACCTCCGGCCCGATCTCCAGAACCTCGTGGCGCAGTTCGGCCAGCGCCGGCCCCGCCAGCGCGACAAAAGCCAGACCCAGAACCCTCATTCCGCCGCGTCTCCGTCCAGCACCGCCAAGGCCTCGGCAGGCCACAGCGCCCGGTCCTCCGGCCAGTGCCGCTGCGCGCCTCCGCTTTGCCAGACCGCGAACACGCCTTCCGTCGCGCGGTGCAGGTACAGCACCGCCCAATCCGTCTCGCAAACCAGCTTGTCGCAGGCCCGGCCCAGATAGCCCTCGGCCGTGAGGTCGCCCGAGCCAAGGCCGCCGATCAGCCCAGCATAGGTCGGAAACTCCGCCCCAAGGCCCGCCTGCAACCGCTCCAGCACCGGAACGACCGCCAGCGCCTCGGCCGGATGCGCCCCGGCCAGCCGGTCAAACGCCTCCCAGCCGCCCTGGGAGACGAAGCCCACCGCCGGTCCGGGCTGAAACCCCGCCACCGGGGTCCAGACCCAGGTCTCGCCCGGACTGCCCGACAGGGCGTCGCTGGCAAAGAGGATCCGGCCGTCCTCGAGCTTCGAGCTGAAAGAGGCGCAGCTCTCCACCGGCCCCCAGAACTCCGCCGCGCGGCCCTCGGGCAGGGCCAGCACGAAGGGCGCCGCGTTGCAGGCATTGCCCCCCGCACCGGCCGCGCCGGTGACCACCGTCACCCCGTCGACCACCTGCGGCGCATCAAGGTAGATCACCCCGTCCTCATGCAGGACCGCGCCATCCACGACCAGCGCGGCACTGCCCATCCCGTCCCCGGCCACCGCGATTTGGCGCCCCGCGACCGACAAAGCCTCTGCCCCGGCGGCCCCCGTGCCCAGGGCCAGGCCCAACGCCGCCGCCGTCATCCGTCCCATCATCCGCGCCTCCGAAGTCTCTGCCCCGGCGATACCGCTCCCGCGCGGAAAGGACGAGGCCGGAATGCCTGACCCGCGCCTCCTGCGTCCATTTCGGCCTGCTGCGGTCCTTGCGGGATTGCCCGGCCTTTCCTGGGGAAGGCCGAACACGGCGACGCAACCGGCATGGCCCGAGGCCCGCCCTCACCGCACCCGGAAACGCCAGGCCAGGCTCATCGCCGTGAAACGGACAGGCCCCGCAAGCGCCCGGTGGCGCCGTCCCGACGTGGTAAACGCCTCATGAAGGCGGCCGACCAAGCCCTTGATTTTGCGCGGATCAGAAAAGTGTCCACGCGTGGCCACCCCCGTCACACGGCCGCCTCGACCGCCCCCACGATCTCGTCCACGACCTCGGCCAGCAGGCCCGCATCCTCACATTCCGCCATGACCCGGATCAGGGGCTCCGTCCCCGATTTTCGGATCAGGATGCGCCCCTGCCCGGCCATCCTTGCCTCGCTGGCCCGGATAACCGCCTGGACCGAGGCAGCCTCCAGCGGCAGGGCCCCGGCCGGGAAGCGGACGTTCTTCAGAAGCTGCGGGACCGTCTCGAAGGACCGCGTCAACTCCGAGGCCGGCCGCCCGGTCCGAACCATCTCGGCCAGGAACTGCAGCCCCGCGATCAGCCCGTCCCCGGTGGTCGCATAGTCGGTCATCACGATATGCCCGGACTGCTCGCCCCCCAGGTTGAAGCCGCCCTCCCGCATCCGTTCCACGACATAGCGGTCCCCCACCGCGGTCCGCTCCAGCTTCAAGCCTCGCCCCTCCAGGAATCGCTCCAGTCCCAGATTCGACATCACCGTCGCCACCAGCGCCCCCCCCTGCAGCCGTCCAAGCTCGGCCCAGCGGGCGGCGAGAAGCGCCATGATCTGGTCCCCGTCGGCAACCCGGCCGGTCTCGTCCAGGATCATCACCCGGTCGGCGTCCCCGTCCAGGCTGATCCCGACATGCGCCCCATGAGCGACCACGGCCTCGGCCGCGGTCTCGGTATGGGTCGAGCCGCAGCGGTCGTTGATGTTGGTCCCGTTCGGGCTGACTCCGACCGGGACCACCTCGGCCCCAAGCTCCCACAGGACCTCGGGCGCCGCCTTGTAGGCTGCTCCATTGGCGCAGTCGATCACCACCTTGAGGCCGTCCAGCCGCAGCCCGTGCGGGAAGCTCGTCTTGACGAACTCCTGATACCTGCCCCGCCCGTCCTCGATCCGCTTGGCCCGGCCGATGTTTTCGGGCTTCGCGGGCAGGATCTCACCCTCGACCAGCGCCTCGATCTCGGCCTCGGCCGTATCGGACAACTTGAACCCGTCCGGGCCGAAGAACTTGATCCCGTTGTCCTGATGCGGGTTGTGGCTGGCCGAGATCATCACGCCGACATCCGCCCGCATCGACCGCGTCAGATAGCCCACCGCCGGGGTCGGCACCGGCCCCAGCAGCAGCACGTTCATCCCCGTCGAGGTCAGCCCCGCCGTCAGCGCGTTCTCCAGCATATAGCCCGACAGCCGCGTGTCCTTGCCGATCACCACCCGATGCGCGGCCGAGCCGTCGCGGCGGAAATGCCGCCCCGCCGCCGCGCCCAGTTTCAGTGCCATCTCGGCGGTCATCGGCCAGGTATTGGCCCGGCCCCTGACGCCATCGGTCCCGAACAGCTTGCGGCTCATGCCTGCCCCTCCAGATGGTTGGTGTGCAAGGCCTGCCACAACCGCAGCGCCTGCCGCGTCTCGGCCACGTCATGCACCCGGGTGATCTGCACCCCCTGCGCGACCCCGGACAGCGCCACCGCGACCGAGCCCGGCATCCGCTCTTCCGCCGTCTCGACCCGGCCGATCGAGCCGATGAACCGCTTGCGCGAGGTCCCGACCAGCAGCGGGCAGCCAAGGCCGTGGAACAGCGACAGACCGCGCAGCAGCGCCAGGTTATGCGCCATCGTCTTGCCGAAGCCGATCCCCGGATCCAGCGCGATCTGCGTGCGGTCAATGCCCAGCGCCTCGGCCCGGGCCAGGCGTTCGGCGAGGGCGTCGTAGACGTCCAGCAGCACGTCGCCATATCGGGGGTCGTCCTGCATCGTCTCGGGCAGGCCCTGGGCGTGCATCAGCACCAGCGAGACCTGCGCCTTGGCCACGACCTTCCCCAGCGACGGGTCGAAATCCAGGCCCGAGACATCGTTGACCACCGTCGCCCCGGCCTTGATCGCCGCCGTGGCGACCAACGACTTGCGCGTGTCGATGGAGATGGGGGCGCGCATGCCCCCAGCCCGCAAAGCCTCGATCACCGGGGCGGTGCGGGCGATTTCCTCGGCCACCGGAACCTCGGTCGAACCGGGGCGCGTGCTTTCGCCGCCGATATCCACCAGTTCGGCCGAGCGGGCAACGTGCCGGGCATGTTCCACGGCCGCGGCCTGCGGGAGATACCGTCCGCCGTCCGAGAAACTGTCCGGCGTCGTGTTGACGATTCCCATCAGCCGAGGCCGGTCCATGGACAGGCTGGCGAAGTCCGGGCGCGGGACCGTCAGGCGGTGCAGCACCGCCTCGGGCACCTCATGCGCCGGGATCAGGTGTGGCGGCGCGGCGCGGGACAGGACCTGGAC
Source organism: Alphaproteobacteria bacterium (assembly GCA_046569765.1). GTDB lineage: Bacteria > Pseudomonadota > Alphaproteobacteria > Rhodobacterales > Rhodobacteraceae > Tabrizicola. The sequence goes on from JBKHWC010000038.1 coordinate 3,883, forward strand.
CCGGTCGAACCAGCACCATCCACCAGCAAGAGAATAGGCGCCGTCCGGGCGGGCGGCGTCGGTCATCGTGATCGGTCTGTAATATTCCATGGCCCCCGATTGGCCGATGGCCTGTCACTTGGCAAGGGGGAAGTCTTCGGCCCTTTCGACCGGCACGCGGCTTCCTGCCGGGACCGTAACCTCGCCGTGAACGACAAGCGCCGTGGCCGACATCATCTCGGCCAGCCAAAGGGACAGCGTGACCGGAGCCGTTCCCTGCGGCCCGTCCACCGCGTCCAGCACCAGTTTCGACGGCGCCCAGACCACCGATTGCCCCCGCTTGATCGCCCAGTCGATCTCGGTCCGGGTCGCCACCACCACGCAGCGCGGATCGCGGGCGGCCAGGATCCAGGCGTTCTGCTCGATCGCCAGAAGGTCGATCCGGCGCTGGGTCGGCTTGTGGCCGGTCACCGGGCGGGGAAAGTCGGGCAGGCCCACGGTCAGGATCAGCGGCAGGCCACGCGCCTGCAACCTGTCCAGCCTTGCCGAAAGGTCGGGCGCGGCAATCGCGGCGTTGTCCAGGTAGACGACCAGCGGATGCACCGCCTCGTCGCCGTCAAGCCCCGTGCGCTGCACCGGCACCTCGGCCCGCGAGCGCACGATCTCGACCCCCAGGGCATAGGGGCCGATGTCCAGCTTCTCGATGCGGATGAAGGCGCGCATGGCGGCGGGTTCGGCAAGGATACGCTCGGCCACCCGTTCGGCGAGCGTTTCCAGGAGGTTGAGGCGTTCCGCCGCCAGTTCGGCGGCAATCGCCTCGGTGATCCGGTCGTAAGAGAGGATGCGGTCAACGTCATCCTCCAGCGGCTCGGTCACCGGGCGGACCTCGACCACCACGTTGAAGCGCAGCCGCTGCTTGTGGCCGCGTTCCTTCTGGAAGGCGCCGATATCGGCCTCGACCACATGGTCGCGCAAGGAAATGCGGTCGCGCGGGGCCGCCCCGGCCGAGGCTTCGGACCGATCCTCGGGATGGGCGAAGGCAAGCTCGATGTCGGACGTGGTCATGGGGGCCTCCGCAAGTTCGGCCCCGTCATAGCATCTGGGGCGGCCGGGCCAAGCGGGAAGGCGTCGCGGATGCCGCGATTGGCGACATCAGCCCCGCGGGCTGGGCTGGCGATAGAAGAGATGCGCCCCGATCGAGGTGGTATGGGCAAAGCGCTTGGACCAGCCGGGCCGGACATGGCGGGTGTGGAAATGGGTGGCGCCATCGGTCAAAAGGCGCGGCGCCCCGTCCAGCATCGCGCGGGCGATCCGCCCGGCAAGGTCGGCGGCGTCGCGTTCGCGCATCTTCTTGCGCCCGTCGCAGACGTAAGAGAACTGGCACCCCCCGCCCCCGCGCTGCTTGACCACACCGCAGACGGTTCCGGGATAAAGCGCGCTGTCGATCCGGTTCAGGATCACCTCGGCCACGGCAATCTGGCCATTCAGGCTTTCGCCACGCGCCTCGAAATACAGCGCCTCAGTCAGGCATTGCCATTCGGCATCGCCCTCGGGCGCGGGCTGGGCCATCAGCCAGTCCATTGTCAGGCCATCGGTCTGGGCGCTGGCAGGCAGCACGGCCGACAGGTCGGGAGCCGGAAGCCGGGCGATCAGTGGCGTGCGCAGTTCGGTCACCTGCGCCTCAGCGGCACGACCATCCGCCCCCGCGGGAAGCGCCGTCAGGGCGGCGGCAATCACGGGCGCGAGGACCCGCGCCAGGGTGGTGAGTTTCATTTTGCTCATCCGTCGTTGTTTCCGAACGGCGGAAGAGAGACCCCGCCGTTGCAAGCGCCGGGTGGGGTAGGAGAAAGCGGTGAGGCGGTCCACCACTGTTGCAGAAATGCTACGCTTTTCGGCCCTCGGTCGGCGAAAAGTCGCCGAAATATCTTAAAAAATGGTTACAAACTTTTGTTTATAATGACTTTTTTCAAATCTCCTAATGCAAGGTGAGCAGCCGCTAACCGCGCCATCGGCACCCGGTAGGGCGAGCAGCTGACGTAATCGAATCCCGCTCGGCGGCAGAACTCGATCGACTCCGGGTTGCCGCCGTGTTCACCGCAGATCGACAATGTCAGGTCACTTCGGGTCTTTCGCCCGCGTTCGGCACCAATGTGCAGAAGCTCGCCCACCCCGTCGACGTCGAGGATGTGGAACGGGTCCTCGGGGAAGACGCCCTGCCGGACATAGGTGTTCATGAAGCGCCCTGCGTCGTCGCGGGACAGGCCGTAGGTCATCTGGGTCAGGTCGTTGGTCCCGAAAGATAGAAAGGCCGCGTGCTGCGCGATCTCTCCCGCCCGCAGCGCGGCGCGGGGGGTTTCGACCATGACGCCCAGCTTGTAGTCGAAGCCCGAGCCAGCCTTGGTGCGGACCATGGCGGCCACGGCGTCGATGCGGGTCTTGACCAGTTCGACCTCACGCCGGGCGGAGACCAGGGGAATCATGATCTCGGGCACGATCGGCGCGCCACGGCGGGCGGATTCCAGTGTCGCCTCGAAGATCGCCTGGGCCTGCATGTCGTAGATCTCGGGCAGGACGACGCCAAGCCGCACCCCGCGCATCCCCAGCATGGGGTTCACTTCGGTCAGCGCCTCGGCCCGCCGCGTCACCTCGGAGAGCGGGCGGTCCAACGCCTCGGCCAGGTCACGCAGCCCCTCTCGGTCCGAGGGGAGGAATTCGTGCAGCGGCGGGTCGAAGAGACGGATGCAGACCGGCAAACCCTGCATGATTTCAAAGAGCTGCACGAAATCCGCCCGCTGCATCGGCAGAAGGCGGGCCAGCGCCGCCGCGCGGTCACCGGGGGTGTCGGCGAAGATCATCTCGCGCATGACGACCAGGCGGTCTTCCTCGAAGAACATGTGTTCCGTCCGGCACAGGCCGATGCCCTGCGCCTCGAACTTGCGCGCCGTTTCCGCATCGGCGGGCGTGTCGGCATTGGCCCGGATGCCGATGTCGCGCACCTCATCCGCCCAGGCGAGCAGACGGCGGAAACTGTCATCCAGGGCCGGAGGGAGCATCTCGGCCGCACCCGCCAGCGCCTCACCTTTCGAGCCGTCGAGGGTGACCACGTCGCCCTCGCGGAAAACGCGGCCATCGGCGGCGGTGAGCTTGCGTTCGCGCGGGTCAAGCCGCATGTCGCTGGCCCCCACCACGCAAGGCAGGCCCAACCCGCGCGCGATCACGGCGGCGTGGCTGGTCATCCCGCCCCGTTCCGTCAGCACCGCGGCGGCGGAATGCATGCCCCGGATATCCTCGGGCGCCGTCTCGCGTCGGACAAGGACGCAAGGCTCGCCCCGCGCCGCTGCGGCCTGCGCCGCCGAAGAAGAAAAGACCAGCGTTCCCGTCGCCGCGCCGGGCGAGGCGGCGATCCCCCGGGCGATCACGTCGCGCGCCCCGCGCGGGTCGACCTGGTGGTGCAGCAGTTCCGACAGGGCGCGGGGCTCCACCCGCAACACCGCCTCGTCGCGCGGGATAATCCCGTCCTCGGCCAGGGCCACCGCGATCCGCAAGCCCGCCCGGGCCGAGCGCTGCACCTTCACCGCATCCAGCACGGCCAGACGGCCATCCTCGATGGTGAATTCGATCTGCATCTCCTCGCGCAGACGCTGGCGGCAAATGGCCCCATAGTCGACGAGACGGGCGAAGATCTCGGGGGCCACATCCTCCAGCGAGGGGCCGCGCGGGTCGCGGGTCAGATACAGCGCCTCGGTCGTCTTCAGCGCATCCCTGCCCTGACTTTGGCCCAGGTAACGCCCGGTGATCTGCAGTTGTCCGGTCACCGGATCGACGAACTGGATCACGCCGGACCCGCTGATCCCCTGCCCGATGCCTTGCGCCATCTCCTGCACGACAAGCCCCAGCGCGGCCTCGTCCGGGGCACCCTTGGCCTGGCGGAGGAGGCGGGCCGAGGTCCCCTCCCAGGCCCGGGCCATCGACCGCAGCACTTCCGAAAGCTGCTTCGCCGGGTCCTGCGGGAAGGGCTCGTCGGTCTCGACCTCATATTCGCGCAGCGCATCCTTCAGCGCCCCCGGGCCGGGTTTCAGACCGTCGAAAACGTCCGGGTCCAGCCGCGCGACATGGATCGCATAGGCCTGCACGAAGCGCAGATACAGGGCATCCGCCGCCGCCTCGCCATGCGTTTCGGCCAGCCGGGCGTGGCGCTTGGCGTTCAGCCCGATGTTCAGGATCGTGGCCGGCCCGCCCCAATCGGGGTTCGCCGGGCTGGGGCGCACGCTGATCAGCGGGCCGTCGCCGAAATGGTCAAGGATTCCAACGGCATCCACCCCATGCCCCGCGGCAATGGCCCGGACGGTGGTGGCGGGCAGCGCCACCGATTTCGGCACCGGCATGTCCAGCCGCACGAGGCGTTGCAGGCACTTCGCGCGCCAGCCATGCGAGGCGGTAGCGATCTGTGCCGCGGGCGTGATCTGCGCGAAGTCCGCGATGGGGTCGTGTTTCTGCACTGCAGCACCCTTTGTTCAAGTGCAGAATACGCCGAAACCCCTGTCACGCAAGCGTGACATGACAGGCCGGTGACGAATCTTCGGGCAATCCGCGAACAGAGGCCCCGGATCAAATCCGGGGCTAGTCAGCCCTCGATGCGGCCCAGATCGGCAACCCCGGAACAGACCGCCCGGATGCGGTGGAGCAGGTTAAGCCGGTTCCGCCGGATCACCGGGTTGTCGCTGTTCACCTGAACGGCAGTGAAGAAGGCGTCGATCGGCGCCCGCAGGCCCGCCATCGCGGCCATGGCCTTCGGGAAATCCTCCGCCGCCATCGCCGGGGCGATCTCGGCCTCGGCCCTGTCCAGAGCGGCGAACAGTGCCCGTTCCTCGTCGGTTTCCGCGAACTTCACATCCGCGCCGAACGAATATTCGACGCCGTCCTTCGCTTCCGCCTGCGCCAGGATGTTGTTGGCCCGCTTGAACCCTTGCAGCAGGTTCGCCCCGTCCTCGGTCTGGAGCGTCTCCGACAGCGCGGTGGCCCGCTTGACGAGGAGAGTCAGGTCGTCGTTCCCCGGCATGGCAAGGCAGGCGTCGATGACATCGTGCCGGACGCCCTGGTCCTTGAGGTAGACTTTGAGGCGGTCGTGGAAGAAGGAGAGGAGGTCCTCAGCGACTTCCTTCACCGTGCCACCGGGCGAGTGCAAGACGCCCAGTCGTTCGATCAGGGAGTCCATCGCAGTTTCGAACTTGGAAAGCGCGTTCACCCGCACCCCATTCCCCAACACCAACCGGATCACCCCCAACGCCGCGCGGCGCAGGGCGAAGGGGTCCTTCGATCCCGTCGGCTTCTCGTCAATCGCCCAGAACCCGGTCAGCGTGTCGATCTTGTCGGCCAGCGCCACGGCGACCGACACCGGCTCGGTCGGGACGGAGTCGCTCTCGCCCTTCGGCCGCCAGTGGTCGCGCGCGGCGTCGGCGACCGCGGGCTTCTCCCCGGCCTCCAGCGCGTAGTAGCGGCCCATGACGCCCTGAAGCTCGGGGAACTCGCCCACCATCGAGGACCGCAGGTCCAGCTTGGCGATCCGGGCGGCCTTCTCGGCGTCCTCAGCATCGGCCCCGACCAGCGGCGCAATCTCGCGCGCGAGGGCCGCGATCCGGTCGATCCGCTCTGCTTGTGACCCCAGCTTCGCCTGGAAGGTGACCGCCTTCAGCCCCTCGACCCACTCGCCCATGCCACCCTTGGCGACACGCAGGTCGTTCTCCCAGAAGAACTTCGCGTCCGACAGGCGGGCGGCGAGGACCTTCTGGTTGCCCTTCAGGATCACCTCGCCGCCATCCGCGGCCTCGATGTTGGCGACGGTGACGAAGCCCTCGATCCGGCCACTCCTGGGGTTCTTCACCGAGAAGAACTTCTGGTGTTCCTTCATGCTGGTCTGCAGGACCTCGGGCGGCAGGCCCAGGAAGGCCTCGCCGATCCGGCCCATCAGGGGGACCGGCCATTCCACCAGACCCGCGACCTCGGTCAGCAGGCCGGGGTCCGCGACCACTTCCATCCCTGCGGCGAAGGCCAGGTTCTGCGCGCCCTGCCAGATCGCGGCCTCGCGTTCGGCGGTGTCCAGCACGACCTTGGCGCGCTTGAGCTTGACCACATAGTCGTCGAAGCCGGTGACGGTGAACCGACCCATGCCCATGAAGCGGTGGCCCTCGGTGGTGTTCCCGGCCGCGATCCCGTCGACCGTCAGCGGCACCACATGCGCGCCGGTGTCATCGGTCAGAAGACAGAGGATCGATTGCAGGGGTCTGACCCAGCGCAGAGAGCCGTTGCCCCAGCGCATCGACTTTGGCCAGGGGAAATTGCGTATGGTGGCGTCCAGCACCTCGGCCACGATTGCCTCGGCCTTGCGGCCCGGCTTTTCGACCACGGCATAGAAGGTCTCGCCCTTCTTGTCCGCCCGCCGTTCCAGCTGGTCGAGCGTCAGGCCGGTGGACCGCAGGAAGCCCTCGATCGCCTGTTGCTGGGCCGAGGTGGAGGGACCCTTCCGCTCCTCGCGCACCGCACGGGATTCGGCGGTCAGCCCCTCGACCGACAGGACCAGCCGCCGCGGCGTCGAAAAGGCCCCGGCCGAGGCATAGGTCAGCCCGGCCTCGACCAGGCCGTCGGTCACCAGCTTCTTCAGATCCTCCCGCGCGCGGGGCTGCATCCGGGCGGGGATTTCTTCCGAGAAGAGCTCGATCAGCAGGTCGGGCATGATCAGTCCTTGAATTGGGCGTTCAGCTGGTGCCAGGCATAGGCTCGGCCGTCGGCGAATACGGCGACCACGCGGTCGACGCCGGGGTGGATGTCGGGCTCGGACAGGAAGGCGAGCGCCTCGCCCTGCTCCAGCGCCTTGCCGATGGCGGCGGCGTCGAAGCAGTCGAAGTCCGACGGCGCGACGAGAGGTTCGGCGCCCTCATAGGCGCGGTAGGTCTCGGACAGCATGGCCAGCGACAGCGGCGTGGAGAAACAGGCGCGGAACTTGATCGGAGAGCTGGCGGCGTCGATACCCTGCACGGCTTCGGCCAGAATCGGCTCGGGCTGGTCGCTGGCCAGGGGGACGAGGCGGATTTCCTCGCCCGGGGTAAAGGCCACGGGTTCGTAGAAGGCGCGTTCGGCCGTGTACCACAGGAAGGCCCCGCCAAGGGCTGCCGTCAGCACGATGAACCCCACCGCGATCCGCCCGCCATTCACTGGTCCGCCCCCGCCTCGGTCTGCCGGAAGGCATCGGCGCATTTCTTCGCCAGTGCGCGCACGCGGCCGATATAGGCCTGGCGTTCCGTGACCGAGATCACGCCGCGCGCGTCGAGCAGGTTGAACAGGTGGCTGGCCTTGATCGTCTGGTCATAGGCCGGATGCGCCATGACGATCCGCTTGCCGGACTTGGGGTCCTCGGGTTCAAACGACAACAGGCGCTCACATTCCGCCTCGGCGTCCTTGAAATGCTGGAACAGCATCTCGGTCGAGGCGCCGTCGAAGTTGTGGCGGCTGTATTCCTCTTCTGTCTGGCGGAAGATGTCGCCATAGGTCAGGGGGATCGGCGCGTCGGGGTCGTTGAAGGGCATCTCCATCACATGGTCGATGCCCATGACATACATCGCCAGCCGCTCCAGCCCATAGGTCAGCTCGCCCGAGACCGGCTTGCAGTCATGCCCGCCGACCTGCTGGAAATAGGTGAACTGGCTGACCTCCATCCCGTCGCACCAGACCTCCCAGCCCAGGCCCCAGGCGCCGAGCGTGGGGCTTTCCCAGTCGTCCTCGACAAAGCGGATGTCGTGCAGGCCCAGGTCGATCCCGATCGCCGCCAGCGAGCCGAGGTACAACTCCTGCAGGTTCGACGGCGAGGGTTTGATGATGACCTGGTACTGGTAATAATGCTGCAGTCGGTTCGGGTTTTCGCCATAGCGGCCGTCCGTGGGGCGGCGCGAGGGCTGGACATAGGCCGCGGCCCAGGGCTTTGCGCCCAGGCTGCGCAGCGTGGTCGCCGGGTGGAAGGTGCCGGCGCCGACCTCCATGTCATAGGGCTGCAGCACGGCGCAGCCTTGTGCCGCCCAATAGGATTGCAGGCGCAGGATGATCTCCTGGAAGCTGCGGGGCGTCGTGGTCTCATGCGGCATGGCGCACCTTCAGGGCAGGGCAGGACAGGGTCGCGCCTTCCCTATCCATTGGCCCCGGAAGGGTCAATTCCCGGATTGGCCGCGCCCCCTGCGGGATTGTGACCGGGGATCGGCCGGTTATCGCTTGCCGCGGCCGGGCTGTCCACTAATGTCGGCGCGATTGAAAACCCGTGCGGGAAGGCCCGATGTTCAGATCCTTTGCCCTGTTTGCCCTGCTTCTGTCGGCCCTTGCCCTTGCGGCCCCGCCCCGACCCGCAGCCGCCCAGGAGGGCCAGGTCTGGATCCAGATCGAGGCTCAACCGACCGAGGCCGAGGCGCTGGAGCGGGCCCGTGCCTATGCCGCGGTGTTCCCCGAGACGGCGGGCTTCCGGCTGCGGTCGGGCTGGTACGGCATCGTCCTGGGCCCCTACCCGGCGGCCGAGGCCCGCCAACGCCTCGCGCAACTGACGGCTGAGGGGATGATCCCGCGCGACAGCTTCGTCGCCCTCCCGCGCAACCTGAGCCAGCCCTTCTGGCCCCCGGAAGACCAGGCCGCCCTTGCCGCCCCCGAACCCGCCGCCGCGGCAGAAGCCCTGCCCGAACCCGCCGACCTGCCCGACGAGACGCTTGCCGAGGCGCGCGACAGCGAGGCGCTGCTTGACGAGGGCCAGCGCAAGGAGTTGCAGACCGCGCTGCAATGGTTCGGTTTCTACAAGGGCGGCATCGACGGCGCCTTCGGCCGGGGGACGCGCAGCTCGATGGCCACCTGGCAAGAGGCGCAGGGACTGGAGCCGACCGGCGTCCTGACCACGCGCCAGCGGCGCGCGCTGCTGGACGCCTGGCGCGGCGAGACCGAGGCCTTGGGCTTTGCCGAACTGGTCGAGGACGAGGCCGGGATCACAATCACCCTGCCGCTGGGTCTGGTCGAATTCGACCATTACGAGCCGCCCTTCGTCCACTTCCGCCCCAAATCCGACAGCGGGCCGCGGATCGTGCTGATCTCGCAGCCCGGCGACCAGGCGGCCTTCTACGGGCTGTATGACATCCTGCAGACGCTGGATTCCGTCCCCCTGACCGGCGAGCGCGAGCGGACCGAGCGCATTTTCCGCATCCGTGGCACCTCGGCCACCGTCGACACCACCGTTTACGCCGAACTGACCGGCGGGCTGATCAAGGGCTGGATGTATATTTCCGCGCCGGGGAACGAGGCGCGCGATGCCCGGGTCCTGCGCAGCCTGGAACGCTCGTTCACCCCGCGCGACGACAAGGCGCTGGACCCCGGCATGGTCGCCATGTCGGCCGAGACCAAGGCCGGGCTCCTGGCCGGGCTGCAGGTCCGCACGCCCCGGCTCAGCCGGTCGGGTCTGTTTGTGGACCCCGCCGGGGCGGTCCTGACCACGGTCGAGGCGGTTGAGGCCTGCGGCCGTATCACCATCGACCGCACGACCGAGGCAACCGTCGCCCTGGCCGACGCGACCACGGGCCTTGCGCTACTGAAACCCTCGGCTCCGCTTGCCCCCCGCGCGGTGGCCGAGTTCCAGCTTGCCCCCGAACGTCCCGGCACCGAGATCATGGTCGCGGGCTACCCCTACGAGGACCGGCTGCCCGCCCCGGTGATGACCTTCGGCACTCTGGAAGAGATCACCGGCCTGAACGGCGAGGCCGGGGTGAAGCGGCTGTCGGTCCCGACCCTGCCGGGCGACGCCGGCGGGCCGGTTTTGGACGCGACCGGGGCGGTGATCGGGATGCTTTTGCCCAGGGCCTCTGACCAGACCCGCCAACTGCCCGAAGGCGTGCAGTTCGCCACCGCCGGGGCCGAGATCGCCCGCGTCCTTGCCAGCGCGGGGATCACGCCCCTGCAAGCCGAACGCCGCGCGGCGCTGCCGCCCTCGGACCTTTCGGCGGCCGGGCTGGGCATGACCGCGCTTGTCTCCTGCTGGGACTAGCGGCGCCAGAAGCTGGGTAGCACCATCACCAGGATCGCAAGCAGGCCCAGTCGCCCCAGGATCATGCACAGCGTCATGATGGCGATGGCAGCCGGCGGGAAGTCGATGAAGGTTCCCGTCCGCTCGACCAGCGGGCCGAAGCCGTAGCCGACATTGCCCAGCGTGGTCCAGACACCGAACAGGGCCGAGACGGCATCCACCCCCATCAGCGTCATCGTCACGGTGAAGATGCCAAGGAGCAGGATGAAGCTCGACACGAAGAGGATCAGCGCGTTCAGCACGTCCTCTTCCACCGCCCGGCCATCATAGCGGATCGGGTCCACGGCCGAAGGGTTGGCGATCCGCCGGATCTCGCGCTTCAGGACGGCGATGACCAGTTGCACGCGAAAGACCGAAAGCCCCGCCGCCGATGACCCCGAACAGGCCCCGATCACGCCGATGACAAAGGCCACGACCAGCATGAATCCGCCCCAGGTCGGGAAACTGCCCGAGAAGAACCCGGTCGAGGACATGATCGAACTCAGGTTGAACAGCGCCTGGCGGAACGTCGGCTCCAGCGAGGATCCCGTGGTCCACATCTGCCACACCGTGACCGAGACCACCGCATAGGCCAGCCAGCGCAGATAGGCCCGCGCCTGGCTATCCTGCCACAGCGGCCCCGCCTGGCCGTTCACCAGCTGCACATAGCGGATATAGGGCAGGCTGCCGAGGATCATGAACAGCGCCCCGAAATATTCGCCTGCGCCGCTGTATTTTTCAAAGGACACATCCGCCGGAAAGAAGCCCCCGGTGGCGATGGTGGCAAAGCCGCCGACCACCGCGTCAAGCGCGCTCATGCCGATGGCGGAATAGACCGCAATGCAGACCACCGTCAGCCCGACATAGATCACCAGCAGTTGCCGCGCGATGTCGGTGGCACGCGGCAGCGCCTTGCCGAAGGTGTCAAAGCCTTCCGTCCGGAAGAACTGCATCCCCCCGACCCGCATCAACGGCAGGAAGATCATCGCGATGAAGGCGATCCCCAGACCGCCCAGCCAGTTCAGCATCCCGCGCCACAGGTTCATCCCCGCCGGCAGGTCCTCCAGCCCATAGATCACCGTGGCCCCCGTCGTGGTGATCCCCGAGACGCCCTCGAAATAGGCGTACAGGAGCGACAGGCCGGGCGCGCCGATCCAGAAGGGCAAGGCCCCGAAGAACGGGACCAGGAACCAGATCGCCGCGGTCAGCAGATAGGCCTGCCGCGTGTCCAGCGCCCGGCCCAGCGCATTGCCGGTCGACAGAGTCAGTGCGCCGCCGACCACGCCGGTGATCGCGGCCGATTGCAGGAAGGCGATGCCATTCTCCAGCCCCGCACGCCAATCGATGATGGCCGGGGCCAGCATCAGGATCGCCAGGACGATCAGGATGCGGCCAATGACATAGGCGACGGGGCGGAGGTCAACCATGGTGCGCCATGGCTACGCGGCCCCGCCCCCGCGGTCAACCGGCGTGGATCAGCCCCTGGAACAGACGAGGGTCCAGGCTTTCGGCCGCGAAGGTCGCGCCCTCGGTCAGAAGGCTGATCGCATCGTGGCTGTGCAGCGATTCCTGGTGGCTGGCGATCACCCGGAAGTCGCCTACCCGCGGATCGGCCCGCAGCGCCTCGCAGAAAAGCCGCGCGGCATCCTCGACAAAGATCGGGTTCGCGGCGTTCAGCTCGGCGAAGGCCTGTTCATCCTCGCGTTTGACCATGACCTGGGTCTCGGTCACCACCGCGCCACGCGCGAGGTCCACCAGATCCTCGATCCACATCTCGCCCGTCAGCTCTGCCGACAGCCGCGCGACGGACCGCTGCGAATGTGGCGTCGCGAGCTGGCCGCGCACAGAGCGCGCATGTTCCGACAGCTCCAGGCTGCAAGGGCAGGTCGAGCTGTAGACATAGTCCAGATGCACGATCCGCTTACGGACCCCCGCCACTTCGACCAGTTCCAGCGCGATGTCGTAGTACTGCCAGCCCGCAAGACCCGAGCGCAGCGAATTCAGCTGCATCGGGAAGGACGCCCGCATCTGGATCCGCGCGTCGAAGGACCCCAGGTCGCGCATGTAGTCGTCCAGCGCCGCCTCGATCACGCCGAAAGAGAACTCCTTCTCGGCATGGGCATAGAAGGACCGCATGATGCGGCTCATGTTGATGCCCTTCTTCTCGGCCTCCAGGCTGACGGTGCCGGTCACGCTGGTTTCCAGCACCAGCGCGCCGCCATCGCGGGTGGCGAAGCGGATCGGCAGGCGGAAGTTCGAAATGCCGACATGCTGGATCCGCGCCTTCGCGCCCCGGATCAGGCTGGAGGGCCCGTTCTGCAGGTCGGGCATCGACTCGCGATAGGCCGCGTCGGGGCGGAATTCATGCGGATAGGCCCGCGCGAGGGCCGGATAGCCCTGGCCGGGCAGCAGGTAGCCCAGCGCCGAATCCAGCCGCGCGATCTCGTCGTCGGACGACTTGCCCGCCCACTGCCGCAGCACGGCCAGCGCCGCCTCTGCCTCCTCGCGTGAGGGGATGCGGTCGAAATCGGGGGTGTGGATGTTCATCGGGCTGTCCTTTCGGTTCGGGCGGCCGTCTGGTCGCCGTCAATTTCCGGAATGTTCTACGCAGGAACGCCGCCACCGGATCACCCTGGTCCGGGACAGGTCCCCATCAGATAGGCATTTTCGCCCCGGAGACAAGCGATCTTTGCGACCGTCAGGCGGCCAAAAGCGCCCCGGTCAGGTCGGCGATCAGGTCGCCCGCATCCTCAAGCCCCAGGGACAGCCGGATCAGCCCCGGCGTGATGCCCAGCGCATCCTTCTGGTCCTGCGGCAAGCGCTGGTGCGTCGTCGTCGCCGGATGGGTCGCGATGGTCTTCGCATCGCCCAGGTTGTTCGAGATCTTCGCGATCTCCAGCGCGTTCATGAAGCGGAACGCCGCCTCCTTGCCGCCTGCGATCTCGAAGGTCACCAGCGTCCCGCCCGACCCCATCTGCGCCATCGCCAGGGCGTGCTGCGGGTGGCTTTCCAGCCCCGGATAGATCACCCTGGTGATCTTCGGATGCGCCTCCAAGGCCCGTGCGACCTGCAGGGCTGTATCCGCCATCGCCCGGCAGCGCAGGTCCAGTGTCGCCATGCCGCTCAGGTGCATCCAGGCGGTGAAGGGGCTCATGCTGCCGCCGGTGTGTTTCATGTAGGGTTCAAGCGTCTTGCGGATGAACGCGCGGGTGCCGCAGACCACGCCGCCGAGCGCACGGCCCTGACCGTCGATGTGCTTTGTGGTGGAATAGACCACCACATCCGCCCCCTGCTCGACCGCGCGGCTGAAGATCGGGGTCGCAAAGACGTTGTCGCAGATCACGATGGCGCCGGCGGCATGGGCGATCTCGGCGACACCGCGAATATCCACCAGGTCCAGCGTCGGGTTCGACATCGACTCGAAGAACACCGCCTTCGTGCCGGGCGTCACCGCCGCCCGCCACTGGTCCAGGTCCGCGCCATCGACGAAGGTGACCTTGACGCCAAAACGCCCCAGCACCTCTTCCAGCACATAAAGGCAGGAGCCGAACAGCGCCCGCGCGCTGACAACATGGTCCCCCGCCCGCAGGCAGCTGGTCAGCGCACCCGAGACGGCGGCCATGCCGGAGGCCGTGGCAAAGGCGTCCTCGGTCCCCTCCAGCGCGGCGATCCGTTCCTCGAACATCCGGGTCGTGGGGTTGCCGTAGCGGGCGTAGATGAACTCGTCCTCAGCAGCCTGGACGAAGCGCGCCTCGGCCGCCTCGGCGGTGGGGTAGACGAACCCTTGCGTCAGGAAGATCGCCTCGGCCATCTCGCCGTACTGGCTGCGGCGGCTGCCCTCATGCACCAGTTGCGTGCGGGTCTTCCAGTCCTTCGTCATCACGGCCCCTCCGACCAAGAAAAAACCCCGGAACCGAAAAGGTGCCGGGGCCTGTGCCCTTCACCTCTTTAGCGGCTTGTTTAACGTGGCCCGCAATCCGGAGGACAAATCGCCACGGGCGTCTGCATACGCCCGGCAGAGGGTGTGGTCAACCCGCCACGGCGGTGCCCTGTCACGCGGCTGTCACCACCGCGTCACCGCCGCGTTTTGGCCCCGCGCCACAAGGCAGACAGACAGGGCAGCAAGGTGGCCATGCCATGACCGACGACCCCCGCCCGATCCGCGCCGATGCCGACCCCGGCGGGGTGCGGTTCGACCGCGACCGGCTTGCCCGCATGCTTGAGGCGCTGCCCCCGACCGCCCCCGTGGTGGTGATGATCCACGGCTGGCGCTATGCGCCGGGCTTTGCCCGCGACTGCCCACACGGCTCACTCTTGTCGCTCGACCCCGCTCCGGGGGACCGGCGCGTCATCAGCTGGCCGCACCACCTTGGCCTGGACGGGATGCAGGGCCTTGGCGTCGCGCTGGGCTGGAACGCCCGTTGCGACCCCTGGCGCGCGCATGGCCGGGCGCTCGCCTGCGGTCCCGCTTTGGCCGAGATCGCCGAGACCGTCCACCAGCTGTCCGGCCGCCCGGTCCAGGTCATCGCCCATTCGATGGGCGCCCGCGTCGCGCTGGCCGCGCTGCCCTATCTGGTTCCCGGCCGCATCCGGCGGATGATCCTTCTCGCCGCAGCAGAGACCAGGGGCCGCGCCCTGGCCGGGCTGGACACGCCCGCCGGACGCGGGATCGAGGTGGTGAATGTCACCACGCGCGAGAACGACCTGTTCGACGCGTGTTTCGAATGGGGCATCCACCTGGGCCTGCGCACCTCGATCGGCCAGGGACTGGGCCGGACCTGGCCGGGCTGGCACGACCTCTGGATCGACCAGCCGCAGACCCTGGCCGCGCTGGCCGCGCTGGGTCATCCGCTGCACGCGCCGCAGCACCGCATCTGTCACTGGTCGCCCTATCTGCGGCCAGGCACCAGCGCGTTGTATCGTGCGCTGATCCAAGAGCGGCTCCCGGCGGCGGCGCTGCCCCGCCCTGTGCCCGGCCGCCGCTGGTCGCGCCTGGTCCTGGGCCCAGGCCTGACGGCCAGCTGACTGCCTCCGCAAGCTCCCTTGATTTTCTGCGGCAGGTGGCGGACGCTTCGCCATCCCTTCAGCCCCGGGTTTCCATGCGCCGCTTGCTTTTCGCCCTTGCCCTTCTGCCCACCCCCGCCCTCGCGCAATCCTGCGAGGACCGCGGGCAGGATTACGAGGCGCGGCTCACCCTTTGCGACCTGGCCTTTGCCCAGGCCGAGAACAACAGCGCGGCCGCCATGGCTCTTGCCTTCAAGGCCGAGGCGCTGCGCCTGCTTGGCCGCCATGACGAGGCCGAGGCCGTGCTGAAAGAGGCGCTGGGATACACGCCCGACAATGCCTGGGTCTGGGTGGAACTCGGCAATGTCGCCTATGACACGGGCGAGGCGGCCGAGGCGCTGGCGCATTACTCCGCCGCGCTGGCGGTCGAGGACAACGTGGACGCCTGGGCCAACCGGGCCGAGGTCTGGTGGCAGTACCGGATGGGCGAGCGCTGCAATACGGATGCGGACAACGCGCTGCGGATCGACCCGAATTTTGCCTACGGGAATGAGATCAAGGGCCGCTGCCTGATCGACCTTGGCCGGGCCGAGGAGGCGCTGGCCTATTTCGACACCGCCATCGGGCTGTATCCGGGCTACCAGAACGCCTACCGCAACAAACTGGCTGCGCTCGCGGCTCTCGGGCGGCATGAGGAGGTGGTGACCGTGGCCGAGATGGCGCTGAACCCCGATGTGGTGCCCGACCCGATCCCCGCGATCGAGGAAGACATCCTCTCACGCCGCCTGCTGGCGCTGTCGCACTACGCCCCGGCCGAGACCGTCGCGACCGAGGCCGATGCGCTTCTGGCCCGCTATCCCGGCAGCCTGGCCGCCGCGAACGTCAAGGCGCGCGCGCTTCTGACGGCGGGGGATCTGGCGGGGGCGGATCAGGTCACCCAGCCCTTGCGGCAGGAAACCGAAGGCCGACGGATGGAGGCGATCTTTCACGACACGCTGGCGCAGATCGACGTCGGGCTTGGCCGGTTCGAGGACGCCTATCTGAACTATGCCGCGGCCATGGACCTCGACCCCACGCTGTCGCGCGCCTATGCCCGCAGCCTGTCGGGCCTGGGCTTCCTGCCACTTTCGAATTCACCGCCGGGGGTGCTGACGGCGCTGCGGCGCTGTCTCGATGTCAAGAAGGTGGCCTGCAAGGTGACCGGCTGAACGGCTCAGACCGGGTCGGCCTCGTCCAGGTTGATGACGGTCAGCACCAGCGCCCGCAGGATCATGTGGCCGATCACCGGCAGCATCGCCCAGAACAGCAGCCAATACGAGGCGTCGATCGTGCGGATCAGCGTCTCGTTCAGCAGCAGGAAGGCAAAGTTGTAGACCACCATCATCCGGGTCAGGTTCGGCAGATGGGCGCGCATCTCGGCGTCGGGCCAGAAGCTGGCGGCAGTGGCGGTCTTGCCCTGGATCACGTCGATCAGGAAGACGCCGCCGATCACGACGTAGAACGCGCTTTGCATCCGCTGGCACCAGACCGGATCGTCGACCGCCGCCAAGACCAGCATCGGCAGCAGCGCGAAGCCCACCGTGAACAGCACCGCCTGCGCGGTCGTGTAGCGGGTCAGCATCCGGCGCATCATCCCTTCGAACCCCAGACCCATCCGCACCGCCAGCGCGGCAAGGAAGGCGGTCACGAAAGCCTGGCCTTCATGGTCCGCTCCCAGCACCACCGACAGGACCGGATAGCCCAGCAGAAGGACAGCACCCGGCAGGTAAAGCGCCCGGCTCAGCGGCGGCAGGTCCTGGAACAGGCTCAGGAACAGACGGAGCAGATCGAACGGATGCCGGTACATGGTGAACCCCCTCAGGCGCACCATCAACCCTAGCCCTGCATCAAGGCAGACCTGCGGCAGGAAGCGGTCCCTGTCGGGGCATTCCTGTGCAAAGCCTCAGGATTTGTCCTCGGGCGGCTCGTCGATGAAGCGTTGCAGCATGGCGAAGTTCGCCATCAGGAACAGGAACAGCGCGGCGGGCATGGCGAAGGTTTCCAGCTTGACCCAAAGCTCGGTCGACTGGGTGCGCCAGATCACCTCATTGGCTACGGCAAGAAGGGCGAACATCCCGGTCAGTCGCCGGGTCAGGATCATCCAACCCTCGGATTTCATGGGCAAAGCCTCGGCCATCACCCATTGCAGCAGGCTTGTGCCGCGCAGAAGACCGATGCCCAGGATCAGCGCGAAGGTCCCGTAAACGATCGTCGTCTTCATCTTGAAGAAGCTCTCGTCGTTGAACCAGGCCGTGAGCCCGCCGAAGAAGACGACCATCACCGCGACGAAGATCTGCATCCGGCTGAGCGTCCCCGTCAGCCACCACAGCGCCGCAATCGAGGCCAGAAGCAGCGGCACCAACAGCACGGCTGCCACAATGAAGCCAGAATAGGCCGTGCCCGCGATGGTGTACGACTCATCCTTGATCCACATGTAGATCAGGAAGAAGAGCAGCGTCGGCCCCAGTTCCAGGACCTGCTTCACCACCGGATTGATCTTCTGTTCCGCCATCAGCCTTATCCCGCGAATTCCATCACGACCGCGCCCGTCGCGATCACCGCCATCAGGCCCGCCCGGACCGGCCCCACCTTCTCGCCCAGAAGCAGCCAGCCGATCAAGGCGGCAAAGACGGTGCTGGTCTCGCGCAGCGCCGCCGCCTCGCCGACCTTGTCCAGCCTTGTGGCCAGCATGATCGAGCCGAAACTGAAATAGGCGACGATGGCACCCAATACACCCCGTTGCAGCAGCGGAATCATCTCGGTGCGCGCAAGACGGCTCCAGCGGCGGCAGGTGACCGCGGGAATGAAGAAGCCGTCCAGCATGAAGAACCAGGCCAGGAAGGTGAACGGATCCGCCGTCGCCCGGATGCCATAGGCGTCATAGGTCGTATAGGCCGCCACCATTGCACCCGTCGCCACCGCAAGGCCCAGGGCGGGGACCAAGGTCGCACGGTCCACCGTCACATGCACCAGGTTCCAGGCCGCAAGGCCAAGGATGCCCCCGACCAGCAGCGCCAGGCCCGCCCATTGGCCGGGGGCGAAGACCTCGCCAAAGACGAAGCCCGCCCCGATGACGGTGAACAGCGGCCCCGTCCCGCGCACCACCGGATAGACCACTGTGAAGGCGCCGCGCGTGTAGGTCATCGCCTGCAGCACCTTGTAGACGATGTGGATCAGCACTGCGCCCGCGAAGATCGGCCACATATGCAGCTCGGGCCAAGGGACCACGAACAGCGCGAAGGGGACCGCCATCACCCCGTAACAGGCGTCGATCGCCGCACGGGAGAGCCAGGGGTCGTGCCGTCCCTTCTGCAGCGCGCCGAACAGCGCATGCAGCACCGCCGCCATCAGCGCCAGCACCAGCGCCAAGTCATGTCCCGCCGCCGTCCCTTCCAGCGAAACCAGCCAGTCGCTCATCGCTGCCGTCGCAAGTCAGGGCGTCGGTTCATGGGTCCACGCGATGTCGAAGGTCACGCCCTGCAACAGCGCGACCACGTCCTCAGGCGTCCCCGGCACCCCCGTCAGCGCCGGCCCCGACAGCCGGACCGGCCCGATCCCCGGCGCGGCGCGCAGCAGGATGCGCAACCGGCCCGAGGGATTCGGCAGTTCTGCCACCACCGCCGCCAGCGCCGCCCGGCTTGGCCCGGGCACCACCGCCTCGGGCAGGGCCGCTATCCCCGCCAGGGCCTCGGCCCGCAAGGCCTCGGCCGCCGCTGTCATGTCGCCCTGTTCCGGCAGGAAGGCCGCGCCCAGGGGCATCAGCAGATAGTGCTCGAACAGCCCGTGACTTTGCACCTCCAGCACCGCCTCGGTCAGCGCGAAACTGCCCAGCGACATCTGCATCGCCCCGGCCGAGGACAGGTCCACCCCTGCCAGCCGCGCCGAAAGGTCCAGCCGGTTCTCGCCCGGAAAGTCCACCTCCAGCGCCTCCAGCTCCAGAAGCCGCGCCTCGGCCGTCCAGGCAAGCGCCGCCGAGACCTGGATCGGCGCAGACCTCGCCTGGGCGGCAAGAAGGTAATCCATCTGCGGATGATCCATCCCGACCACCAGCCGCAGGTTCGTCAGCCGCAGCGCCAGCCGGTCAGGCGTCGTGGCCGCCCCGGCCAGCCAGTCCGTCGCGCCTGTCAGATGCAGGCTGTCCGCCTGCAGGTCCGGCACATGGGACCCTGGCAAGTCCAGCACCAGATCGGTGACCAGACACCCCGCGATCTTCGCCGGCGAGACCGTGCCGCTGACCTGCCCCACTTCGCTCAGGGCCGCGCTCAGCCGCGACCACAGCGCCTCGCACGGGGTCGCGGCCTGCGCCGGGGTTGCCAGCGCCAGACCCAGCGCCAGAACGCCCGTGCGGATCATTCGCCGCCGCCCACCAAGGCGCGCGCGAAATCCTCGGGGTCGAAGGGGGCAAGATCGTCGATCTGCTCGCCCACCCCGATCGCATGGATCGGCAGACCGAACTTGTCGGCCAGCGCCACCAGAACACCGCCCTTGGCCGTTCCGTCCAGCTTGGTCATCACCAGACCGCTCACATCCGCGATCTTGCGGAAGATTTCCACCTGCGTGACCGCGTTCTGCCCCGTGGTCGCGTCCAGCACCAGCAGCGTGTTGTGCGGCGCGGTCGGATCGACCTTGCGGATCACCCGGACGATCTTGGCCAGTTCCTCCATCAGGTCCTGCCGGTTCTGCAGCCGCCCCGCCGTGTCGATCATCAGAAGGTCCGCGCCCTCGGCCCGCGCCTTGGTCAGCGCGTCGAAAGCCAGCGAGGCCGGATCCGAGCCTTCCGGCGCGGTCAGCACCGGAACCCCGGCGCGTTCGCCCCAGATCTTCAGCTGGTCCACCGCCGCCGCGCGGAATGTGTCGCCCGCCGCGATCACGACCGTCTTGCCCGCCGCCTTGAACTGGGAGGCCAACTTGCCGATCGTCGTCGTCTTGCCCGAGCCGTTGACGCCCACAACGAGCACAACCTGCGGCTTTTGCGGATACAGCGGCATCGGCCGCGCCACCGGCCCCATGATCCGTGCCACTTCCGCCGCCAGCGCCTCGCGCAGCTCGCGGGTCGAGATCTTCCGGCCGAACCGCCCCTCGGCGATATTGGCCGTCACCCGCACGGCCGTATCGACGCCCATGTCGGCCTGGATCAACAGCTCCTCCAGGCTTTCCAGCATCGCATCGTCCAACTCGCGCCGGGGCTCGTCGCTGCGGCCCAGGATACGGCCCAGCAGGCCCGGCTTCTCGGGCGCGGGCGAAGGCGCGGGTTCGGGCGCGGCGTCCGCCTCGGAGACCAGCGCCTCCAGCCCCTCGCCGATCTTGTCGGACGACCGGAACATCCGGTCCTTGAGCTTCTTGAAGAACGACATGCGGCCCCCCGGGCAGTTTCCCTTCACCTAGTCGCTTTGCCGCGTGATGGGAAGGCCATCAGGCCCCCGCCTGCCAGGCCAGGACCGCCCCCCAGGCGATCAGCGCCTGCCCGGTCCAGTAGGCAGGTCATAGCGCCAAGGCCAACCCGCGCTTCGTCCGCGCCCGCCGAACGACGAACATCTGCACCGCCAGCATCAGGTCCGAGGCGAGGAACAACCCCGCCCCCAGCCGCAACACCCCCTGCCCCGGATGCGCCGGGAACAGCAGCACCGCCACCCCCATAAGCCCGATCAGCCCGACATAGACCCGCACTGGCCCGCGCAGCCCGCCCGTCCTTGGCGCAAGCCACAGCTCGGTCGAGGCCAGAAGCGCCAGCAATCCCGCCAGCGCCGCGATCTCGACCCCCGACAGCCCGTCGAACCCAAGCGCCTCTGCCAGCCACAGAAACCCGCCCGCATAGGCCAGATGCCCCAGACCGAACACCGCCACCCCGGCCAGAAAGAGCCGCACTCCCCCCAGCGCCAGGAACAGGTCGCCCAGCGCGCCGAGGGCCAGCCCCAGTGGGACCAACCAGAACCCGCCGCCCTGGGGCATCGTCAGCGCCAGCGCCGCCAGCAGCCCGGTCGAGGCCGTCTTGACCGTCGCTCCCACCGGACCCTTCGCCTCTCGGGTCGCGAAGACCAGCCAATAGCAGATCGCCGCCGACAGCGACATCATGGCAGTTGCCAGCGCCCCGAATTCGCCCCAGCTTCCCGGCATCCGTTTCCTCCTCCGCCAGCCTTCACCGGACCCGCCGCCGATGCAACCCCGCCCACTGCCGCTTGCCGCCTTCGCGCTGGCCGCGCTGCTGCCGCTCCCGCTTCTCGCCCTTGGTGCGGGCCTGGGCGGGGCCTGGCTCTGGGCGGCCTTTCTCTACATGGCGGTGCTGACGATCCTGCTGGACCAGCTGATCCCGCTGACTGCCGGGGCCGCGGACGGGGCCGAGTTTCCTGCCGCCGACATCCTGCTGGTCAGCCTCGGCCTTGGCGCGCTGACAGTCCTGCCGCTGGCGACCTGGGCCATTGCCGGGGACAGCCCCCTGTCGCTGGGGGAAAGGATCCTTCTCTTCTTCGCCGCCGGTTTCTGGCTGGGTCAGGTCGCCCATCCCGCCGCGCATGAACTCATCCACCGCCCCCGGCGCGAGCTGTTCCGGCTGGGTGCCGCTGTCTATGTGGCGCTCCTCTTCGGCCAGCACGCCAGCGCGCACCGGCTGGTCCATCACCGCCATGTCGCAAGCGACCAGGACCCGAATACCGCCCGCGCGGGCGAGGGCTTCTACCGCTTCGCCCTGCGCGCCTGGTGGGGCAGCTTCAACCAAGGGATGCGGGCCGAGACGGAACTTCGCGCACGGGGCAACCGCCTGGGCCTGCATCCCTATTATCTCTACATCGGCGGCGGCCTTGCCGCCCTGACCCTTGCCGCGCTGATCGGCGGACTGCCGGGACTTCTGGTCTGGCTGGGCCTCGCGCTGCATGCCCAAAGCCAGATCCTGCTGTCAGACTATGTCCAGCACTACGGCCTGACCCGCGCCCGCCTGCCCGACGGGCGGCTTGAACCCGTCGGCCTGCGCCACAGCTGGAACACGGCGCACTGGTTCTCCTCGGCGCTGATGCTGAACGCGCCGCGCCATTCCGACCACCACGCCCACCCGGCCCGGGCCTTCCCCGCGCTGCGGCTGCCCCCGGCGGAAGAGGCGCCCCGCCTGCCCTGGCCCCTCCCCCTGGCCTGCGCCCTGGCGCTGGCCCCGCGTCAGTGGAAACGCCGGATCCGCCCCCATCTGGCCCGCTGGCAGGCCGACCGTCCGGCGCAAGCCCCCCGCGCCTGACCCGATTCGCCGTCCCGCCACAAGACACGGGCGCTTGACTGGCCATCTGCGCGATCCTCTGGCACTCTCCGGCCGAACCGATACCCGGAGCTTCCGATGCGTCCCTTGCTTGCCCTGATCCTCTCTGCCACCCCGGCCCTGGCCGAGACCCCGCTCTCCGGCCCCGAATTCGACGCTGCCACCCAGGGCGCGACCATCACCTACGACTATGGCGGCGGCCTGTTCGGGACCGAGGAATATCTGGCCGACCGCCGCGTCCGCTGGGCCTTCGAGGGCGACCTCTGCATCTACGGCGTCTGGTACCAGAAAGAGGACCAGATCTGCTTCGAATACGAAAACGACCCCAGCCCGGCCTGCTGGCTCTACTTCCTGGAAGACGGCAAGATCCGCGGCCGCTACATGGGCGAGGGCGGCGGCTGGGAAATCCTGGAATCCTCGCGCGACGGCGGACCGCTGCCCTGCGCCGGCCCCGACGTGGGCGTCTGAGGATGCGCCCGATGCGCGGCCTCGCCGCCCTCGCGCTTCTCGCCACCCCCGCGCTAGCCGAAGCCCCCCTCTCGGCCGAGGCTTTCGAGGCCCATGTCACCGGCCATACCCTGACCTACCGGCAATATGACCGCGTGTACGGGATCGAGGAATACCTGCCCGACCGCCGCGTTCGCTGGTCCGTCGCGCCAAACGAATGTCAGTACGGCAGCTGGTATCCCGAGGGAGACTACATCTGCTTCGTCTACGAATATGACCCAAACCCCTCCTGCTGGACCTTCCGGCTTGACGCGGGGCGGCTAGTCGCTCTGTCGATCGCCGACGCCCCGGGGGCCGAACTGTTCGAGACCGAGCGCAGCCAGCAGCCGCTGCCCTGCCCCGGCCCGGACGTGGGCGCATGATGCGGATTGCCCTGGTCCTTGCCCTGACGGCCACTCAGGCCACCGCGCAACCCATGACGCCCGAGGATTTCGAGGCCTGGGCCACCGGCCGCACGCTGGACTATGCAACCGGGGGCCAGGTCTGGGGCAGCGAGAGCTACCATCCCGGCCGCCGCGTCACCGATGCCGATACCGGCGGCCCCTGCCGCAACGGGCACTGGTTCCCCCGGGGCGAGGCTGTCTGCTTCGTCTACGAAGAGCTGCCCGGCGAACATTGCTGGCGCTACTGGCGCGACGGAGCCGAGGTCCTTGCCAGCCCCCTCGCCGCCGATCCGACCGAGCCGCCCCAGACCGTCACCCCGGCCGCAAGCCCGCTGGCCTGTCCCGGCCCGGACCTGGGCGTCTGATGCGCCGCCTCGCCCTGGCCCTCTTCCTCCTGCCGCTTGCCGCCCAGGCGCAAGAGGCCGACCCGCCGCTGACGGCAGAGTCGTTCGAGGCCATCGTCCAGGGCCGCACCTTCGACACGCATGATCTGTCGGGCCGCTACGGGGTGGAGACCTTCCTCCCCGGCCGCCGCGCGATCTGGCGCGATGCGGGGCAGTGCCTGGAAGGCCGCTGGCGGGCCGAGGGGGAGTTGATCTGTTTCGACTACCAGGGCGACCCGCAACCCTATTGCTGGACCTACCACGACCGCGGCGGCTGGCTGATGGCCTGGCTTGACGGCGAACGGGGCCGCGAGCCCATCATGCTTTACCCGGCCGGCGAGGTGGTGACCTGCGACGGCTTCTTCGGCGCCTGACCGGGGACCCGCACGATCTTTCTGCGAAAGATCCGATTTTTCGCAGAAAAATCGCACCCCAGGACGTCACCGCCTGCGGTCAGAACAGGCTCCCCTGCCCGCTCTCGCCGTCACCCCTGACCTTCTTCCCGGCCCGACCGCCGACCGGAAGCCGCCCGTCCCGGAACTCGATCTCGAGGGCAGCCGCCTTCTCGGCCCCAGCCTTCGTGGTGACCACCGCCCCATCGCCCCGCACGACCGCATAGCCACGCTTCAGGGTCTCGGCATAGCCCAGCGTCACCCGCATCCGGTCCAGCGCCTCCAGTCGGTCCTTCGCCCGGGCAAACCGGGCCACCGGGGCCGCCTCCAGCCGCTCGGACAGCCGCTCCAGATCCCGCCGCCCTTCCGCAGCCTTCCGCCCCGCCTCGGCCAGCATCCGCGCCAGAGCCGGGGCCAGCCGGGCCGCAAAAGCCTCCAGCCGCTCCCCCCGCCGCTCCTGCCGGATCAGGATCGCGCGGCCAAGCCGCTCGCCCTTTGCCGCCAACTGGTCCCGCTGCCGCGCCACAAGCCCCCGCAAAGCCTGCGGCTGCAGCCGCCCGGCCACCCGGTCGAAATCCCGATGCTTCCGCGTGACCGCCAGCCCCAGGGCCGAGCCCAGCCGCAATGCCGCCGAATCCAACCGCTGCCGCGGCGTCGCCAGCAGCGCCTCCAGCCGCGGCAGTGCGCGCGACAGGTCCCGCAACCGCTGCCGGCGCAGCACCACCCCCTGCCCGATCCCACGCGTCAGCCGCGCGCCCACGGCCTCCAGCGTCGCCAGAAGCTCCAACCGCACCGGCACCGCCAGTTCCGCCGCCGCCGTGGGCGTCGGCGCCCGCAGGTCCGCCGCGTAGTCGATCAGCGTCGTATCCGTCTCATGACCCACGGCACTGATCAGCGGGATCCGGCTGGCAGCCGCCGCCCGGACAACGATTTCCTCGTTGAACCCCCAAAGGTCCTCCAGCGACCCGCCGCCCCGCGCGACGATCAGCACGTCCGGCCGCGGGATCGGTCCGCCCGGCTCGATCGCATTGAACCCCCGGATCGCCGCCGCCACCTGCTCCGCGCAATCCTGGCCTTGCACCGCCACCGGCCAGACCAGCACATGCCGGGGGAAGCGGTCGCGCAGCCGGTGCAGGATGTCCCGGATCACCGCGCCACTGGGCGAGGTCACCACCCCGATCACCCTCGGCAGATACGGAATCGGCTTCTTGCGGCCTTGATCGAACAGCCCTTCGGCGCCCAGCGCGGCCTTCCGCTTCTCCAGCATCGCCATCAAGGCGCCCGCCCCGGCGGGGGCAACGTCATCGACGATCAGCTGATATTTCGACTGGCCGGGGAAAGTGGTCATGCGGCCCGTGGCCACGACCTCCATCCCCTCCTCGGGCCTGACCTGCATCCGCGCGACCTGGCCCTTCCAGCTGACCGCCGCGATGACCGCGCGATCGTCCTTGAGGTCGAAATACAGATGCCCCGACGACGGCCGCGACACCCGCCCGACCTCGCCCCGGACCCGGACCAGACCGAATTCCCCCTCGATGACACGCTTCACCGCCCCCGAAAGCTCGGACACGGTGTATTCCGGCTGGTTGCCCTGCG
>JBKHWC010000039.1:0-28951 GCA_046569765.1 Alphaproteobacteria bacterium
ACGGCTGCTTTGCCAGCAACATTGTCTTTTTGCGGCTGCGGCTCTTCCCGCCCCAAGCCCGGGCGTCGTCGCCATCGCGCGTTCGGTTGAAATCAACCTGAACAATGACCTGCTGGCTGCATCGCTTGCGCTCCCGCCACCTGGCCCACCTCCGAAACGCACACTGATCTGACCCTATAGCTCCGGTTCGCCGGGGCCTTCAGTCTTTTCACATTGCGATACAGGAGAATTCGCATGATCGCTCTCTCTCGCCGCGGCTTTCTGGGCGCTTCTGCGGCTGCTGCCGCCTCACTTATTCTGCCTGCTCGTGCTAGAGCACAATCAGCCCGCATGTCGCTGACGGCGACGACCCGGACGCTCGATATCCGGGGCAGGGCCGCCACCGTCTGGGGGCTGATGGACGGCAACGGCCGGTCTGGATTGGTCCTCGACCCGGGTCAGGCATTCGCCGTCGATCTGACGAATACCCTGACCGAGCCGACCATCATCCACTGGCACGGACAGATCCCGCCAAACGCTCAAGACGGCGTGCCGGACATGCCCATGGCCACGCTGCAACCCGGCGAAAGCCGCGCCTATGACTTTGCCGCGCGCCCGGGCACGCACTGGATGCATGCCCATATCCCCGCGCATGAGATGCTGCTGCTGGCCGCCCCCCTGGTCGTGCGGCGGCCCGAGGATGTTGCGGCCGATCGGCAGGACGTGACGCTGTTCCTGCACGACTTTTCGTTCAAGCCGCCTGCGGAGGTGCTGGCAGAGATTACCGGCGGCGCGTCCATGGCCGGGATGGACCACAGCCAGATGGGTCAGGACGGCATGGCCGGCATGGACATGGGCGCAATGGGTCAGGGGGACATGATGGCCATGCCGGGCATGGACGGCATGGCGATGGACCTGAACGACTACAACTTTGACGCCTACCTTGCCAATGACCGGACGCTGGACGACCCCGAAGTCGTGCAGGTGGACAAGGGCAGCAAGGTCCTTGTTCGGGTGATCAACGCGGCCGCCGCGACGGTGTTCTGGATCGACACCGGCGCACTGACCGGGCGGCTGGTTGCTGTGGACGGAGAGCCGGTGCAGCCCCTTCCTGGCAACCGTTTCGGAATCGCGATGGGCCAACGGCTTGACATCGAGCTTAATGTTCCAGCCGAAGGCGGGGCCTTCCCGGTCCTCGCCCTGCGCGAGGGTGCAAGAGAACGGACGGGTCTCGTCCTTGCCACCCCGGGGGCCACGGTGACGAAGGTCGCCAACATGTCCGACGCCGACCATCCTGCCTTCAGCGCCGATCTGACGCAGGAAGCGGCCCTGCGCGCCGTCACCCCGCTGCCGGAGCGCGCGGCATCGTCGCAGCCGATGTTGATGCTGGGCGGCTCGATGATGCCCTACGTATGGACCATCAACGGGCAGACCTGGGGCAAACATTCCCCGGTGACCGCGAAAACCGGCGAGCGTGTCGAGATCATGTTCCACAACATGTCAATGATGGCACATCCCATGCACCTGCATGGCCACGCTTTCCAGGTGGTCGGCGTGGGCCAGAACCGGATCGCGGGTGCTGTTCGTGACACCGTTCATGTGCCGCCGATGGGGATGGTGACGGTCGCGGTGGATGCGGGTGAAGCGGCGCGGTGGATGCTGCATTGCCATCACATGCCGCATCTCTCGACAGGCATGATGACTGAGTTCGCGGTTTCGGCCTGACGACGATCCGGACCCGCAGATTGCCTGCGGGTCCGGCCTTCCGCGATGGGAAAACCAATGCCTGTTCAGATGGGTCGTCGACCTCTCCTTGCCGGTCTTGCAGCGAGCTTCATTGCGGGGCCCGCCCAAGCGCGACCGCCTTTCCGGCTGCGAAAGGACCCGCAGCCTCTGCTTTCCCCGCCTATCCAGGATGAAGCAGGAACCACCAGGGTTCTTGGGGACTTTGCCGGGCGTGTGATCCTTCTGAACATCTGGGCGACTTGGTGCCCGCCCTGCCGGGAAGAGATGCCGGCACTCGAACGTTTGGAAGGGCTGCTTGGAGGCCCGGATTTTGCCGTGCTACCCCTTTGCATCGACGAGGGCGGGATCGAAAGGGGCCGAGGTTTCTATGATGAGATCGGGCTTGTAAACCTGCCGCTCTACTGGGCGGAACCGTTGCGGGTTCAACTGGCTTTGGCCTTCATCGGACTGCCGACGACGCTTCTGATCGACCGCGAGACGCGTGAAATCGGGCGGCTTCAGGGCCCCTTCGACTGGGGAAGCGACGAGGCTGTCCGTCAGATATCGGATCTGCTTTGATCGGTCGCCATTCCCTTGATTAAATCCCTGCCTAGCACGTTGAGTTCGGAAATGGACAGATCAGGCTGCCTGATAGCTGGTGAAGATTTCGAGACTTCCATCCCGGCGAACCAGCAGAACGTCATAGGCGTCTCGACTGTCTTCTGATCCCATGCCGGGGGAGCCGTAGGGCATGCCGGGTACTGCGAGGCCGACTGCGTCAGGACGCTCGTCGAGCAGCCTGCGGATATCTGCAGCCGGGACATGGCCTTCGAGCGCATAGCCGTCAACGGTTCCTGTGTGGCAGGAAAAGGCCTTTGCCGGAATGCCCTGATCCATCTTGAAGCGGATCAGCAAGGTTCCCATCGACACCTCATCCGTTACTGTGAACCCTTTTTCGCGCAAGTAATCCACCCATGCCTCGCAGCACTCGCAACCGCGCCCTTTGACGACATGGATCGGTGGTTCTTCCTCTGCCCTGGCGGCAGGGGCCAGGGCGAAGGCTGCTGATGCAAGCATGAGTTCACGGCGACCGATAAAATACCTTTTCATCCACGTTCCCCGTCGGTTGTTGGCATGAAGCCGGTTTCGCTGCGCCAAGTGGCAAGTGCATCAAGGTCAGCAGCAGTAGCAATCTCTTGCTCCGGCAGGGCGTCCTGGTCTTTCGGGTCGACCGGTCGGCCATCGACACGCACTTCGTAATGGAGGTTCGGGCCGCTCACGAGCCCTGTCGCGCCGACCGCGCCAATCTCGTCGCCCGCCTTGACCCGCGTTCCGACGCGAACGTCTTCAGCAATCTCAGAGAGATGCGCATATCGCGTGACGACCCCACCGCCGTGGTCGATGTCGATCGTGATGCCATAACCGCGGATCGAGCCGGCAAAGATCACCCGACCGGCACCAGTCGCCGAAACCTCGGTCCCCACGGGGGCCGCGTAATCGATCCCGGTATGCATTCGAACTCCGCCCAGCACGGGATGGTTCCGGCGGCCAAAGACGGACGACAGGCGGGCACCAAGGATGGGGGCCGCGGAACGCTGCACGGCTTCGCCATCTTCAAAGACGATGACCGGACCAGCGGCTTCGGTCGCAACAAGTTCGAGGACGCGATCAGTAAGCTCCAGCCGTGCGTAACTCAGGCGCGGCTCTCCCGCGATGCTGCCATCGGGAAGCTGATCTTCTTGCCAGACCAGCGCGAAAGTCTCTCCACCTTTGAGGTCGCGCCTGAAATCGACCTGGCCCGCAAGAAGTGCTGTCAGGTCAACCGCAAAGCGTTCCGGTGCATTCCGGGCCGTCAAAGCGTCGTAAAGGGTTCCGTCTAAGGTTAAGGTCTCACCCCGGTCCGTCACATGAACCGGTGGGTCAAGCCGTTGTGCTGCGATCGGCCCGTCGAAGGTGAGGGCAATTTCTACTCCATCTTCCACGAACAGTGAAAGGCGTGTCAGCGATGCCGGATCCCCGGACGCTGCCGTCCATTTGATCCGGTGACCAGGTCGCAGGTCGGTCAGGTCATAGACCCCAGAAAGTGCCAGTGCGGCTTCTGCCCGGATCGTCGCGGGGATTCCTGCGTGACCAAGGACGCTGTCCAAAGTGTCACCGGGGGCGATCGTGGTTTCGAAGGCCGCTGGCAAATGCGCCGTCGGAGGATCGGCCATTGCCTGGAGCGGGGCGAAGGACGCGACAGCAAGGATCAGAAATGCAGAGCGGATCATCTGGCAGAATGACCTTTCAACTGAGGGTTCGGCGGATTTTGGGAACGGCGAATCGTCGGTCCTCGTGAAAGTCGATGATGCTGACGAAGCGCCCATCGGGGTGGAACAGGAACACACCGGCGGTGTGGTCCATCGTGTAGTCGCCGCCATCCTTGTCGACACGGCGATAGGTTACGCGGAAATCTGCGGCGGCCTGCGCGACCTCCTCGGCGGGACCCGTCAACCCGATGATACGCGGGTCGAAGTTGCTGACGTAGTCCGCAAGGACGACGGGCGTGTCGCGTTCCGGATCGACCGAAATCAGCGCCACGATCAAACGGTTCGCGTCGGCACCCGGGTCTTCGAGCCAGAGCGATATGTCGCTCAATGTGGTCGGGCAGACGTCGGGGCACCAGGTGAAGCCGAAGAACACCATGACCGGGCGGCCGGCCCAGTCTTTCGGTCGGACTGAGCGGCCTTGGTGATCGGTCAATGCCCAGGACATCTCGCCAATTGGCAAGGGCAGGAGCTCGTTGCGGGCTGGCCGATTGCGCGTGCGATAGGCGCCGACGCCCAGCATGAAGGCGACGGCTCCGATGGCACCTACAGCGCCGAGGATTACTGCCCTGCGTCGGCGCAATCCGGCCCCTCCGCACGCAAGGACAGGACGTCGACGTTTACCGTGACCTCACCAGCCTTTTCAAAGCTGAGGGTGACCGGAAAGCTGTCGCCTTCCTTCAGGGCATTCGTCAGCCCCATCAGCATGCCGTGATACCCCCCCGGAGAAAGTTGCACGCTCTGGCCAGCCGGCACGGGGATGGACATCGCATGCGGCATCGATGCGATGCCGTCCTGAACAACAGTCTCGTGCAGCATCGGCATACCGGCTGCAGGCGTCGCGATGCCAACCAGCGCGTCGTCGGTCGATCCGGTGTTCGTGATCTCCACATAGAAGACGCCGGGACGCCCCGCGCCGATTGTCGCCTTGGACCAGGCGTGCTCAACCGTCAGATCGCCGATGGTCACGGTCTCGCAGGCCATCGCTGCAGATGCAGAGAGGATCAGGGCTGCAGCAAGAAGAAAGTGATTCATGGGTCAAAGTCTCGATTGAAGGTCGGAAAGGATTTCGGCCGCCGGTGTGCCGTAGGTGAATTGACGCAGCCACGCGCCATCCGGGCCGATCAGATAGAGGCCGGGACTGTGCGCCATCGTGTACCCGTCCGGCGAAGCGGTATCGGCCTCCCGCTCATAGAAGATCTTGAAGCTTGCGGCCGCAGCCTGCGTTTCGGCCTCGCTGCCGGCCAAGCCGAGGATCGCTGGATGGAAGGCTTTGGTGTAATCAGCCAGCCCAAGCCGTCTGTCCCGTTCAGGATCGATCGAGATGAAAACTGGCTGCGCCGATCCTGCGTCAGATCCAAGGTCATCCATGACTTGCGCGACTTCGGAGACCATCCCTTCGACAAGACCCGGCAGAAGCCTGTCGGGAGACGTCCGCACGGGAGACGCGAGGCGACCGGAAACCCCCGAGGGCCCAGGGTGGCGCGGGCAGCCCTGGCACAGGGCAACACGGCCCGGGCAGGAGTTGGGGTTGCGGGCAGGAAACCGAACAGGCTTAGGGGATTGTCAGTCGAAGGGGAGGTGCCTCAGCCGGATCTCTGGGGGAGAGACCCAAGCAGACAGGCTCAGACCGATCTCATCCGGCAATGTCAGGACCAGGGGGAAAAGAACCCGGGAAGTGAGAAGGGGATCACGAAGCCACCCCAGCCCCCTGCCCCGCTGACCTCCTGCCGCGCGGGCCCGCTCGACGACGGCAGATACTATGGATCAACCGGAGCACCCGATGCCTGATTTCAACCTCGTGGCTATGTCGCTCGCCGAACTGCGGGATTTGCAGAAGTCCGTGGCCAAGGCCATTTCCACCTTCGAAGCCCGGCAAAAGGCGGAGGCCCGCGAAAAGGTCGAGATGCTCGCCAAGGAGCTCGGCTTCACCCTTGCCGAACTGGCGGAACTCGAGGAGCCGAAGCGCAAACGGGCGCCTTCGACGACGATCTACCGGCATCCCGAGAACCCGACACTCACCTGGTCCGGGCGGGGTCACAAGCCGGGCTGGTTTGCTGCCCATGTCGATGCAGGCAAGAACCCCGATGACCTGCTCAGCTGAACCCGAGGAACGGGGGGCGGTCGGACTACCCCCAAAGATATGCCTCCCCCGTTTGAAAGAATTGCTGACAACGCGTCGGCAGCAGGGCAGCGGGCGATCCAGCCCGGCCCAGAAGCGCGCGGCCGAATTTCCGGAGGAAGAGGACGAGCGCCACCTCGCCGGCCTCATAGGCGAGCTTCCAATTCCAGGCGCCATCGGCATCGGAGCCGCCAAAGGCGCGCTCCATCTCAAGCCGCAGACGCAGCGCGTCGATCTGGAAGCCTTGAGCGAGATCGGGCTGCAGCGCCTCGGCCACGGCGAGGATCGCAGGCACGGGATCGCGAGATGGCACAGGAACGGGAGGCGCAACGGGTGCGAGATAGGTCATCGGGAAGCTCCGGGATAAAGGACTGGGACAGGCCCGGATGCCCTCTCTCGGGCACCCTCAGGCCTGATCTTCCCCGGCCCATCTCTCCCTCTCGAACCGACGCACCCCGGATGCTCGACTTGATTTTGTTCTATATTGAAAGCCAAGCCAGCAAGGGAGTTCCCCGATGGACAGCACCACGCATGCCCTGCCCGTGACGGCCAAGCAAATCGCCTATGCGCGCTCCCTCGCCCTTCGCAACAAGACCCTCCTGCCCTGGGAGGTCCAGCAGGACCGCCGGTCCCTGAGCGCCTGGATTGAGGCGCAGGCCCAGCTGAAGCCTGTATCCGACATGGACCGGTTGCCGACCTCGAAGCAGGTGGCCTTCGCGGAGAAGCTCGCCCGCATCAAGCGCCGTGCCGTGCCGGACGAATGCTTCCGCGACAAGGGCCTGATGTCGAAGTGGATCGACGGGAACAGGTGAGCTTGACATTAGCTGGTTCCGGCCTGCCGGAGCTTCTGCCATACCGTGGTTTGGCAAACCGAGCGTAGTTGCCAACCTATAGGTTGGCAGATTTGACCTTCAGGATATCAACCCCGGTCAAAGTCCTGTCCGAGCCGCGCCAGATCCGCGAGCGCGGCGTCCTTTTTCAGCATGTAGTCCTCTTCAGCGATCAGCTTGCGAACGGTGCTGACGGACAGGAACATTCTGAGCGGGTTCGAAGGCAACGGCTCAAACCCGTAGCTCTCGTAAAGCGCCTTGCGGCGCGCAACGCGGTCGGGATCACCGCAGTCGAGCACATCGAGCATGACGACCGCGACGCCAATGGCGTCGGCCGCAACGGCAATTCTCCGGAGGGCATCGACAAGCAGGTCGCCGCCAAACCCGCCGCCGCTGAACTTCCGATCCCGCCCGATCATCGAGATGTAAGCGGCAGGAATGTTGCCATGCGAAGGCCGGGTCCGCCCAAACTTCGCAGGAAGATCCGTAAACTGTACGGCATGCGCATTCAGGGCATAGAAGCCGATGACCGTGCTGTCGGGGTCAACCATCACATAGAGGCGGACATTGTCCGCCTTGGCGAGCTTGTTCGCGGTCTTCTGGAAATAGTTGTCGACTTGCTCGACGCCGCAAGAAAAAGCCGCTCGATCATGCCTCGAAGGATCGAACGGCTCGATGGTGTAGGCGATCGGTTGTGACGCGGCCATTTACTTCGACACAACCGTGTCGCTGTGTCGACGGAAGGCCGCGCGCAGGGCATCGGTCGGCGCAGATGGTGCATCGAGCGCCGCGAAGAACGCCTCATTATCGATCGGCTGCAGCACAGTGCGTTCATGCGCCGCGATCGTTGCCAGCGCGGCCTGATAGGCGGCGTTCATCGTGAAGACGGAATCGTCGACGCCGGACAGTGCCGCGGCCTGCTGGATTGCAGTCTTGATGCGCGGCTTCGTCCGAAAATTCATCCGGGCCTCGTTGCGCTCATCGATCGCGCGGGTGGTATCGTGGAAACCGAGCATGGTCGCCTCCTGAAAGGTCTCCCGGCTATGTACGCCAGATCGACGTACGTTTCAAGCGTGCGGTCGGGAAAGTTCTTCGAAGGGCGCGCCTTACCCGAAGCGACGCCCGGCTTCCGTGAACGTGTACTCGTTGACGATGATCCCCTCCTCGATTGCCTCGTCCGAGGTCAGGTGGTCGTATTCGGCCTCAAGCTGGCGGTAGAGCCAGCGGGCCAGATCACGCAGCGCGTCGGTCACGATCTCCTCGGCGTCCTCAGTGGGCGGCTGCCAGGTCGGGCTGTCCCGGGTGACGTCAAAGGCCATGGTGTATTCGTGGTAGTAGCGGCCACGGTGGCTGACCTCGGCAGCGAGCTGGTAGAAGTTACGCCGCTGGATGGCCTGCAGCCGGTCGGCGATGCCGTGCAGCGTCGCGGCGCTCGGGGCGTAGTCCCGGATGCGCGCGGCCGCGCCCTTGGCGTGGCTGCGGTGTTCGCTGCGGCGGGCCTGGTGGCATGGCCGCAGGCCGTCGTGATGATGGTTGCTGCGACCGCGGGCGGTTATGCCGGTGCCTCCAGTCGCGCCGCCTCGTTCGTGCCGAGCAAAAGCGTGTCACCCGGACCAAGCCGGTCCGACCCGGACTGGACCACGCCGTCCTGCACCACCACGGCCCGGATGGCGCCGTCGAGGGCCAGGGAAGCGCCAGCAGCCAGCGGGTGCCGTTCCATCCACCCGGACAGCCTGTCGCGGCGGAGCATGAGGTTCAGATCCTCGATCGGTCCGGCCGGGAGGCTGGCCTGGACCGGCGTTTCCCCGGCGAAGGACAGCATCTGTCCCGGCATCAGGCGGTGGTCTCCGTCGGGCAGTTTCAGGTCCAACCCGCCACCGGCAAGCACCGCCAGCACCCGGTCAATTCCTGGAAAAGCCGAGAAGGGACCGTCCTCTGCCACGGTTGCCATCGACAGCCGCCAATCGAACCCGTCCAGCGTCGCCCCGGGAGGAAAGGCGCAGACCTCGCGCGTGGTGCCGCCGCCGTTCTTCCACGGCTGCGGCACCAGATCGGCATGGCGGACCAGCCGCATCAGAGGCCCAGGATGCGCGGCAGGCGCAGACCGTTCGCCCGGGCGCAGGCGATCGCCTCGGGGTAGCCGGCATCGGCATGGCGCCAGACGCCCGAAGCCGGGTCGTTCCACAGCACCCGCTCCAGCCGCCTGGCAGCCTCGTGCGTGCCGTCGGCCACGATCACCACGCCGGAATGTTGCGAAAAGCCCATGCCGACGCCGCCGCCATGATGGAGGCTGACCCATGTTGCCCCCGACGCCGTATTGACCAGTGCGTTCAGAAGCGGCCAGTCGCTGACCGCGTCAGAGCCGTCGCGCATGGCTTCCGTCTCGCGGTTGGGCGATGCAACCGAGCCGGAATCGAGGTGGTCGCGACCGATCACGATGGGCGCCTTCAGCTCTCCGCTCGCCACCATCTCGTTGAACATCAGGCCCGCACGGTGCCGGTCGCCCAGCCCGATCCAGCAGATGCGGGCGGGAAGGCCCTGGAAGGCGATCCGCTCGCGTGCCATGTCCAGCCAGCGATGCAGATGGGCGTTCTCCGGGAAGAGCCGCTTCATCGCCTCGTCCGTCTTGTAGATGTCCTCGGGATCGCCTGACAGCGCGCACCAGCGGAAGGGACCGATCCCTTTGCAGAACAGCGGCCGGATGTAGGCCGGGACGAAGCCGGGGAAGGCGAAGGCGTTTTCCAGCCCTTCGTCCTGGGCGACCTGGCGGATGTTGTTGCCATAGTCCAGCGTCGGTACGCCCGAATTCCAGAAGCCCACCATCGCCGCCACATGGTCGCGCATGCTGGCGCGGGCAGCTTTTTCCACCGCCTTGGGGTCGGTCTCCTGCTTTGCGCGCCATTCTGCGACGGACCAGCCCTTCGGCAGATAGCCGTGCAGCGGGTCATGCGCCGAGGTCTGGTCGGTCACGATGTCGGGGCGACCGTTCGGCAGCGCCTCGCCGGCCTGCATCCGGCGCAGGATTTCCGGGAACACGTCCGCCGCATTGCCGATCAGCGCGACGGACTTCGCCTCGCCCGCGCGGGTCCACTGTTCGATGAGCGCCAGCGCCTCGTCCAGCGTATGGGCTTTGGCGTCGCAATAGCGGGTGCGGATGCGGAAGTCGGCCCGCGTCTCGTCGCATTCCACGGCTAGACAGCAGGCCCCGGCCATCACGGCCGCCAGCGGCTGCGCGCCGCCCATGCCACCCAGACCGCCGGTCAGGATCCACTTGCCCTTGAGGCTTCCGCCGTAGTGCTGGCGACCCGCCTCGGCGAAGGTCTCGTAGGTCCCCTGCACGATCCCTTGCGTGCCGATATAGATCCAGGACCCCGCGGTCATCTGGCCGTACATCATCAGGCCCTTCTTATCGAGCTCATTGAAATGCGCCCAGGTCGCCCAGTGCGGCACGAGGTTCGAGTTGGCGATCAGCACGCGCGGCGCGTCCGAGTGGGTGCGGACGATGGCGATGGGCTTGCCGGATTGCACCACCAGGGTCTCGTCGGCCTCAAGCTCTCGCAAGGACGCGACGATGGTGTCGAAGTCGTCCCAGGTGCGGGCGGCGCGGCCGATGCCGCCGTAGACCACCAGCTCATGCGGGTTTTCGGCCACGTCGGGATGCAGGTTATTCATCAGCATCCGCAGCGCGGCTTCGGTCTGCCAGGTCTTGGCAGTCTTTTCGGTCCCTGTCGGCGGGAAGATGTCGCGGGCGTTGTGGCGGGGATTGATCGTCATGGCGATGTGTCCTGTGGCGATGGTGTCGGGTCAAGCGGTCAGGGGCGCCGGGGCCCCGGACCTGGCAGAATGGTCAAGGTCGGCAAGCAGGCCGCCCAGCACCCGGCGCAGGGCGCCGGCGCGCGTCGGGTCAAGCGTCCAGGGCGGGGCCTCGTCCGCCAGGTAGGCGCGTTGGGCGAGCTCCATCTGCACGGCATGGACCCCGGTTTCGGGCCGGCCGTAGTGGCGGGTCGTCCAGCCGCCCCGGAAGCGCCCATTCAGGACCGCGTCCATCCCGGGTGCGGCGGCGGCGCAGTGCCGGACCGCCGCGGCCTCGATGGTCGGGGCGCAGGTCACGCCGCCGTTGGTCCCGATGGAAAACACCGGCAAGAGACCGTCGAACAGGAAGGGAATCCGCGACCGGATCGAGTGGCAGTCGTAGACCACCGCGATGCCGTGCCGGGCGCGGACGCGGTCGACCTCGGCCTCGAGCGCTGCGTGGTAGGGCGCGTGCCAGGCCAATCGCCGCGCCTCGACCTCGTCGGGCGACGGTTCCTGCCCGGT
Source organism: Alphaproteobacteria bacterium (assembly GCA_046569765.1). Lineage (GTDB taxonomy): Bacteria > Pseudomonadota > Alphaproteobacteria > Rhodobacterales > Rhodobacteraceae > Tabrizicola. The sequence continues at coordinate 11,280 of JBKHWC010000039.1, forward strand.
GGTCCAGATCGGGGCGCCGTCGAAGTCCGTCAGCGGGCAGAGCGTGGTGGTGTTTTGCCCTGGATACAACGATACCCCCGCCGGATCGCGGTTCGCGTCGATTGCATAGCGGTGGACCGTGGCGCGGACCACCGTGGCCCCTGCCAAGAGGCCGTCGTACAGCGCGCTGATGTGCCAGTCGGTGTCGGCCAGCGTCTGACCGTTCGCGTTCAGACGCGCGTGCAGATCGTCGGGCAGCCAGGTCCCGCCATGCGGTTGGGCCAGGATCACGGGGCTGTCACCCGGGAGAACTTCGACCGGGGTCATGCCGCAAGCTCGGGCAGGGCCAGGCCAGAGGCGGCGGCGATGGCGCCCTCGGCCACCAGGCGCCCGGCACATTCCAGGTCGGGCGCAAGGTAGCGGTCCTGGCCCAGCGTCGCCACCTCCTGCCGCAGGCGCGCCAGCACGCTCTGAAGCGGGGCCGAGGTGGCCAGCGGCGCCCGGAACTCCACCCCCTGCGCGGCGCACAGAAGCTCGACCCCCAGGATGCGGTTCAGGTTCTCGACCATCCGCCCCAACCGCCGCGCGCCGTGGGCGGCCATGCTGACATGGTCCTCCTGGTTGGCCGAGGTCGGGGTGCTGTCGGTCACGCAGGGGTTGGCGAGGTGCTTGTTCTCGCTCATCAGCGCGGCGGTGGTGACTTCGGCGATCATCAGGCCGGAATTCAGCCCCGGCTCGGGCGTCAGGAAGGGCGGCAGATCGAAGCTTAACGTCGGGTCCACCATCAGCGCCACCCGGCGCTGCGCGATGGCCCCCACCTCGCTCACCGCCAGCGCGATCATGTCGGCGGCAAAGCCCACGGGTTCGGCGTGGAAGTTCCCGCCCGACACGATCAGCCCGGCCTGGGTCAAGACAAGCGGGTTGTCGGTGGCGGCGTTCGCCTCGATCTCCAGCGTCCGGGCGGCTTGGCGCAACACGTCCATCGCCGCGCCGGTGACCTGCGGCTGGCAGCGGATGCAGTACGGGTCCTGCACGCGGCTGTCGCCCTCGCGGTGGCTTTCGCGGATGACCGAGCCGTCCAGCAACGCGCGCATCGCGGCTGCCGCCTCGATCTGCCCGGCATGGCCGCGCAAGCTGTGGATTTCCGGCTGCAATGGCGCGGTAGAGCCCATGATCGCATCCGTCGACAGGGCCGAGATCACCAGCGCCGACCGCGCCGCGTTCCAAGCGCCGAAGAGGCCCGCGAGCGCGAAGGCGGTAGAAAACTGAGTGCCGTTGATGAAGGCCAATCCCTCTTTCGGGCCCAACGGGATCGGCGACAGGCCGACCAGGGCGAGCGCCTCGGCCCCCGGCAGGACACGGCCCCCGACCTCGGCCTGACCGTGGCCGATCAGCACTGCGGTCATGTGCGCCAGGGGTGCCAGGTCACCGCTTGCGCCCACCGACCCTTGCGCCGGCACCACGGGTGTCACGCCCCGCGCCAGCATCGCCTGCATCAGCTCGATCAGTTCCCACCGCACGCCCGAGGCCCCGCGGCCCAGGCTGAGAAGCTTCAGCACCATCATCAGGCGGGTGGTGTTCGTAGGGATCGGCTCGCCCACGCCGCAGCAATGCGACAGGATCAGGTTTTCCTGCAGCTTGGCGGTGTCCTTCGGCGCGATCTTCAGGCTGGCAAGCTTGCCGAACCCGGTGTTCACGCCATAGACCGCGACCTCGCCCTGCGCGGCCTCGGCCACCCGTGCGGCGGCGGCTTCGACGGCGGGGCGGGCCGCGGGCGACAGGACGGCAGGCGCGCCGGTGCGCCAGATGCGCTCCAGCTGGGCCAGGCTGGTCTCGCCGGGGACCAGGATTTCGGGCGTAAGGTCAGGCGTCAATGCGGCCTCCATGAATGCGGGCGTGAAGCGGGGTGGCGCCGATCCGGTAGGACAGTTCGGCCGGATGGCGGGCCTCCCAGATGGCAAGGTCGGCGCGCTGGCCGGGGGCGATCCGGCCCCGGTCGGACAGGCCAAGGGCCGTAGCGGCATGGGTGGTGACGCCGGCCAGGACCTCGTCCGGGGTCATGCGGAACAGGGTGCAGGCCATGTTCATTGCCAGGGTCAGCGAGGTCATGGGCGCGGTGCCGGGGTTGCAGTCGGTGGCCACCGCCATGCGGACGCCGTGCTGGCGCAGAAGGCCGATCGGCGGCAGTTGCGTCTCGCGCAGGGTGTAGAAGGCGCCGGGCAGGATCACCGCCACCGTGCCCGCCTGTGCCATCGCCCGCGCCCCCGCGGCGTCGAGGTATTCCAGATGGTCCGCCGACAAGGCGCTATGGCGGGCGGCAAGCGCCGCGCCGCCCAGGTTCGATAGCTGTTCGGCATGGAGTCGCACCGGCAGGCCCAGACGGCGCGCCTCGACGAAGACGCGGTCGATCTGGGCGGGTGAAAAGGCGATCCCCTCGCAGAAGCCGTCGACCGAATCGACCAGTCCCTCGGCATGGGCCGCGTTGAGTGCAGGCAGGCAGACCTCGTCGATGTAGGCGTCGGGGCGGCCCTTGAACTCGGGCGGGACGGCGTGGGCGGCGAGGAACGTGGCATGCACCGTCACTTGCCGCACCCGTTCCAGCGCGCGGGCCGTACGCAGCATCTTCAGCTCGTCTTCCAAGGTCAGCCCGTAGCCCGACTTCACCTCGACCGTCGTCACCCCTTCGGCCAGCATCCGGTCCAGCCGGAGAAGGGCGCTGGCGAGAAGGTCGGCTTCGCTGGCCTCGCGCGTGGCGCGCACGGTCGAGACGATTCCGCCCCCGGCGCGGGCGACCTCTTCATAGCTGGCGCCGTTCAGCCGCATCTCGAATTCCCGCGCGCGGTTGCCGCCGTGGACGAGGTGGGTGTGGCAGTCGATCAGCCCCGGCGTGACCAGCCGCCCTTCCAGGTCGCGCCCCGCTTCGCCGACAGGGGCGTCGGACATCGGGCCGACCCAGGCGATGCGGTCGCCCTCGATCAGGATCGCCGCGCTTTCCATCAGGCCCGCGCCGTCGGTCATCGTCGCCAGGGTGGCATTGGTGAGCAGCATGGATGCCCCTTGTTTAGCATGTTGTAATGTGTTTTATGTCTGCACATAACAGGAAGTCAAGATGGTTGAGGACATGCAAGGGATCTGGGCCGAACAGGCACTTCTGTCAGATGGCTGGCATCGCGGGGTCACGGTCGGGATCGGGAAAGACGGGCGCATCGCCGCGCTGACCGATGGCCCGCCTCCGCCCGATGCGCGGCGCGTCGGCGTCCTGGTCCCGGCCCCGGCGAACTGCCATTCCCACGCTTTCCAGCGCGCGATGGCGGGCCTGACCGAACGCCGCGGGGCTCAGCCGTCCGACAGTTTCTGGACCTGGCGCCAGCTGATGTATGCCTTCCTGGACCGGATCACGCCCGAGCAGGTGCAGGCCATCGCCGCGCAGGTGCAGATGGAGATGCTAGAAGCGGGCTATGCGGCCAATGTCGAGTTTCACTACCTGCACCACCGCCCTGACGGTGGCGCCTACGACGACCTGGCCGAGATGTCGGCCCGGATCGCCGCCGCAGCGGAGACCACGGGGATCGGCCTGACGCTCTTGCCCGTCGCCTACCAGTTCGGCGGTCTCGACCGGCAACCGCTTGGGGCGGGACAACGGCGGTTCGGCAATGATCCCGACCGCTATGCCCGGCTGATCGAGGCGGCGGACAAAGCGTTGCGTCCGTTGCCCGCCGACAGCCTGCTGGGCGTGGCGCCCCATTCCCTGCGCGCGGTCGATCCCCGCACGCTGGCCGACCTGGCCGCAATGCGTCCCGCAGCGCCGATCCACATGCACCTTGCGGAAACCCTGGCCGAGGTCGACCAGGTGCAGGCCGCGCTGGGGCGGCGTCCGGTGGAATGGGTGCTGGACAACCTGGACCTGTCCGCGCGCTGGTGCCTGATCCACATCACCCAGATGCGGCCGCACGAAACCCGCGCCCTGGCCCGCAGCGGGGCGGTGGCAGGTCTCTGCCCGCTGACCGAGGCGAGCCTCGGCGACGGGATTTTCGACGGCGTCACCTGGCTGAGCGAAGGCGGGGCCATCGCCTTGGGGTCCGACAGCAACATCCGCATCTCGCTGGCCGAGGAGATGCGGCAGCTCGACACCAGCCAGCGCCTGCGCGACCACAGCCGTGCGGCGCTGGCGACGGCCGAGCTTTCGACCGGGCGGCGGCTGTTGCAGGACGCGGCGCGGGGCGGCGCGGCGACGGCGGGTCGCGGCGCGGGGCGGATCGAAACCGGTGCCTGGGGCGACCTTCTGGCGCTGGACATGACGCATCCCGACCTGGAAGGCCTGGTCGGCGACACCATCCTGGACAGCTTCGCCTTCGCCGGCGACAGCGGCATGGTCGCGGATGTCTGGGCTGCGGGGCGGCACATGGTGCAGGACGGCCACCACATCCGGCGGACAGAGATCACGACCGCCTACCGCACCGCCGTCCGGGCCCTGCGCGACGGGCTTTAGTAGCGCGTCGTCATCCGGTGGCCCGGGCGATGCACCAGTCGGACATAGGTCACCGTCTGGTCGTTCCACCGGGTTGCGCGTTCGGTCATCAGCAAGGGATCGCCCGGCGCGCAGTCCAGGTGCTGGGCCAGCCCCGCATCGGCGGCCGTGGCGGCGATGCTGATCTCGACCGCCGAGAAGGGTATCTGCGACATCAGCCATTCGGTCGGAGCGTTGGCCGAGAAATCCGCCGCCTCGGCCTGGGGCAGGAGGGTCAGGTTGATCCAGCGGTCCTCATGCTGCCAGGGCGTGCCGTCGGCGAAATGCAGGCAGACCAGGTGCCGCACCCGTGCACCCGGCTCCAGCGCCAGCCGCGCGCGCAGCCAGTCGGGGGCGGCCACCACCTCGGACCGGACCAGTGCATAGCGGTAACTGCGCCCCTGGTCCTCGATCTCGCGCCGGATCACCGGGATGTCGAACCGGGCCTGTCGCAGGGGCGAGAGACGGACGCGCGAGCCGGACTTGCGCTTGCGCTCGATGATCCCCTCATCGGCCAGTTCGCGCATCGCGCGGTTCACCGTGGCCCGGGCCGAGCCATAGGTTTCCGCCAGCTCCAGCTCGCCGGGGATCAGGCTGCCGGGTTTCCACTCCCCCCGGGTGATCTTGCCCAGGATGTCCGTCTTGATGTCGCGGTAGGTCACCGTCACGCCTGAAACCCTTAGCCAACCTGAACGTTCACGAAGTCCAACTAAACCGTTTTGCATGGAAAACTGCCGTTGCAGCTGATTATATCAGACATATCGGATTTCAAGTCCAGACAAAAAGGCAGGGTATGGCTCCTATCCTCAAGGTCCTGTTGCGGCGTCTGGCCTTGGGGGCGCTGACGCTGCTGATCGTCTCGGCGATGATCTTCCTGGCGGTCGAGCTTCTGCCCGGCGACATCGCGACCGAGACGCTGGGCCAGTCCGCCACCCCCGAATCCCTGGCCGCCCTGCGCGAGAAGCTGGGCCTGAACCAGCCCGCCGCCCTGCGCTATCTGGCCTGGGTCGCGGGCGCGCTGCAAGGCGACTTCGGCATGTCGCTGGCCAACCAGCGCCCGATCGGAGAGTTGATCGCGGACCGCGCCTTCAACACCTTCTTCCTGGCCGGTCATGCCGCCGTGATCGCCGTCCCGCTGTCGCTGCTTCTGGGCCTTGTTGCTGCGCTTTACCGCGATTCGATCCTGGACAAGCTGATCTCGACCACTACGCTGGCCACGATCTCGTTCCCGGAATACTTCGTCGCCTACATCCTGATCCTGGTGTTCGCCGTGCAGTTGGGCTGGTTCCCCAGCCTTGCCAGCGTCGAGCCCGGAATGACGCTGGCGGCCCGGCTGCACGCCACCTTCCTGCCGGCGCTGACCATGACGCTGATCGTCACTGCCCACATGATGCGGATGACGCGGGCGGCGATCGTGAACCTCCTGGCGCTGCCCTATATCGAGATGGCGCGGCTCAAGGGAATGCGGCGCTGGCGGGTGATCGCGGTCCATGCACTGCCGAACGCGCTGGCCCCCATCGTCAACGTGGTGGCGCTGAACATGGCCTATCTGATCGTCGGGGTCGTGCTGGTCGAGGTGGTCTTCGTCTATCCCGGCCTTGGGCAACTGCTGGTCGACAGCGTGGCCAAGCGCGATTTCCCGGTGGTGCAGGCGGCCTGCCTGATCTTTGCCGCCACCTACATCCTGCTCAACCTCGCGGCCGACCTGATTGCGATCCTGTCGAACCCGCGCCTGCTGCACCCGAGATGACCCGATGCCCTGGCTGACCCACCTGCGCGCTGCCCCGATCTCGGCAAAGGTCGGCCTGGCGATCATCCTGGCCTATGCGGTCGTCGCGCTGTTCGCCCCCTGGCTTGCCCCGTTTTCCGAGGCCGACGCCGTGGGCGCGCAATATGCCCCCTGGGCCGCGCCGCACTACCTGGGGACCGATGCTCTAGGCCGCGATGTGCTGTCTCGGATGATCTGGGGCGCGCGCAACACGGTGGGCATCGCGCTGGTCACGACGGCACTGGCCTTCCTATTGGGGACGACGACAGGGCTGATGGCCGCCACCCTGGGCGGGCTGGCCGACACCCTGTCGTCGCGCGTCGTCGATGTGCTGATGGCCGTGCCCTCGCTGATCTTCGCGCTTCTGATCCTGACGCTGACCGGCACCTCGGTCCTGGCGCTGATTCTGGTGATCGCGGTCCTGGACAGCACCCGCGTCTTCCGCCTGTCGCGGGCGGTGGCGCAGGGCATCCTGACGATGGACTATATCGAGGTCGCCCGGATGCGGGGCGAGGGGCTTTTCTGGCTGATCCGGCGCGAGGTGCTACCCAATGCCACCGCGCCCCTGATCGCCGAATTCGGGCTGCGCTTCTGCTTCGTCCTGCTGTTCATCTCGGCCCTGTCCTTCCTGGGCCTGGGCCTGCAACCGCCGACGGCGGACTGGGGATCAATGGTGCGGGAAAGCGCCAAGCTGATCGCCTTCGCCAATTTCTCCACCTGGCAGACCGCGACCTTCGGCCTGGCCCCGCTGTTGCCCGCCGGGGCAATCGCGGTGCTGACCGTCGCCGTAAACCTGGTGGTGGACTGGCTTTTGCACCTTTCCAGCGGGCTGAAGGACTGACCGATGACCCAGGAACTGCTGTCGATCACCGGACTGCGGATCGAGGGGCGCTCGTCGCAAGGCTGGACCCAGATCGTCAAGGGCGTGGACCTGACCCTGAACAAGGGCGAGATCCTGGGCCTGATCGGCGAAAGTGGGGCGGGCAAGTCGACGCTGGGGCTGGCGGCGATGGGTTATGTCAAGCCGGGCTGCCGGATCGCGGGCGGCTCGATCCGCTTTGACGGGGAGGAGCTTGTCGGTGCCTCCGCCTCGCGGCTGCGCCGCCTGCACGGGCGACGCATCGCCTATGTCGCGCAATCGGCGGCTGCGGCGTTCAACCCGGCCTGGCGGCTGATCGACCAGCATTGCGAAGGCCCGGTGCGCCACGGCGTCATGGGCCGGCGCGAGGCCGAGGCCGAGGCAGTGCAGCTTTACCGCGAAATCCGCCTGCCCGACCCCGACCGCATCGGCCTGCGCTATCCGCACCAGGTCTCGGGCGGGCAGCTTCAGCGCGCGATGACGGCGATGGCGATGGCCTGCCGCCCCGACCTGATCATCTTCGACGAACCCACCACCGCGCTGGATGTCACCACGCAGATCGAGGTCCTCGCCGCGATCCGTGCCATCGTCCGCGACCACCAGACCGCCGCGATCTACATCACCCACGACCTGGCCGTCGTGGCCCAGATGGCCGACCGGGTGAAGGTGCTTCTTCGCGGCGAAGAGGTTGAAGAGGCCCCCACCCGCGCCATGCTTTCCGCCCCGCGTGAGGCCTATACCCGCTCGCTCTGGGCCGTGCGAGAGTTTCGCCGTGCGCCGCCCGCGACCCCGGCCCCGGTCGAGCCGCTGGTGGATGTGCATGGGCTGACCGTCTCTTACGGTCCGCTCAAGGTGCTGGACCGGGTCAGCCTGACCATCCCGAAGGGCCGCACGGTCGCCGTCGTTGGCGAAAGCGGATCGGGCAAGTCGACCACCGCGCGGGCGATCATGGGGCTGGTCGCGCCGACGGCGGGCCGTGTCCTTTTCGACGGCGCGGCGCTGCCCCCGCGCGGCCGCGACCGGGGGCGCGAGCTGCAACGGCGCATCCAGATGATTCACCAGATGGCCGACACCGCGCTAAACCCGCGCCACCGCATCCGCGAGATCCTGGGCCGCCCGCTGGAGTTCTTCCTGGGGCTGAAGGGCGCCGCCAAGGAAGCCCGCCTCCGCCAGCTGATGACCGAGATCGAGCTTGATCCCGACCAGTTCCTCGACCGCCTTCCGTCCGAGCTGTCGGGCGGCCAGAAGCAGCGCATCTGCATCGCCCGAGCGCTGGCGGCGGAACCCGAGTTCATCATCTGCGACGAGGTGACGTCGGCGCTGGACCAGCTGGTCGCCGAGGGCATCCTGCGACTGCTCGACCGGCTGCAACGCGAACGCGGGTTGACCTACATGTTCATCACCCACGACCTTGCCACGGTCCGCGCCATCGCCGACGAAGTGGTGGTGATGAAATCCGGCGTGGTGGTCGAATCCGGTCCGACCGACCGCCTTTTCGTGCCGCCGCACGACCCCTATACCGAGCTTCTGCTGTCCTCTGTGCCCGAGATGGACCCCGACTGGCTGACCCGCCTTCTGGCGCGGCGCGGCGGGGCCGGGTCCGGCAAGGCGGCCTGACATGCTGGAGTATGGCCCCGTCTCGTGCCGGATCGACCTCGACGCCAGCGGCAAGCGCAGCGGCTGGCTGGACCTGTCACATTCGGACAACCGGCACGATTTCAGCACCATTCCGGTGCCGGTCGGCGTCGTGCGCGGCGGGCCGGGGCCGGTGGTCCTTGTCACCGGCGGCAATCACGGCGACGAATACGAGGGCCAGGTCATCGCCCGCCGTCTCTTCGAACGGCTGGACCCGGCCGACCTTTCCGGCGCGGTCATCGTCCTGCCCGCGCTGAACCTGCCCGCCGTGCTGGCCGGGCGTCGCGTCTCGCCGCTGGATGGCGGCAACATGAACCGCAGTTTCCCCGGTGCGCCCGACCGTGGCCCGACGGCGGCCTTGGCGGGTTTCGTCTCGACCCATCTTTTCCCGCGTTGCAGTCTGGCCATCGATCTTCATTCCGGGGGGACGGACCTGGATTTCATTACCTCGAGCTATCTTTGCCTTGCGCCTTACCCTGCGCAGAACGCCCGCGCTCTGGAGCTCTGCCGCACCTTCGCCCTGCCGTGGGCCGTGGTGGCCCCGCCCTCGCACACCGCGGGTGACCTCGATTCCGCCGCACAGGCCGCGGGCTGTGCGGTGATCTCCTGCGAGTTGGGCGGAAGTGGGCGCGTCTCGCAGACGGCGCTGATGCAGGGTTGGGCGGGCGTGCTGCGCCTCTTGGCCGCTGAGGGCGCGCTAACCCCGACCGCCGCCGCCCGGCTGGGCGCGACCGGGGCCGGGCCGACCCGCTTTGCAGACCTGGGCGCGGGGGCCGCGATGGCCACGGCGATGCATCACGGCCTTGTCGAACCGCTGGTCCGGCTGGGCGAGGAGGTCAGCGTCGGTCAGGCGGTCGCGCTTCTGCGCGATCCCTTCGACCTGGCCACCCCGCCGCGTGCGATCCTGGCCGAAGCGCCGGGGCTGGTGCTAGTGCGCCGCCGCAACGCGCTGGTCGCGCCGGGGGATCACCTGATCCTGACCGGACCCGAGATCCCAATCGAGGCGGTGCTGCGCGCGGCCTCTCCGCACGCAGCCTAGGCGTCAGAGGTCCAGGACCACTCGGCCCTCGGGCTGGCTGCAACACAAGAGCACCTTTCCCGGACCCGGCTGGGTCAGCGGCTGTTCGACATAACTGACCCGACCCTCGCGCAGACCCGTGCGGCAGGTATTGCAGATCCCGCTGCGGCAACTGAACTCCGGCTCCAGCCCCGCGGCTTCGGCCAGTTCCAGCAAGGTGCCGCCGGTCCAGGCCGCCTCGCGCCCCGAACGGGCGAAGACCACGCGCGGGCGGTCGTCGGACTTCGGCGGCGCCGCGGGGGTCCCCGGCAGGTCCTCCTCCACCCCCCGCGCCGCGGGGTTGGTCAGGAAGGCCAGCCCGGCGATCGCCGCCGGTGCGCGCGTCGGGACATGCCACCCGGAGGCAGGGCCTTCCGCGGCCAGCCGGGGCAGAGAAGTCTGCTTGCCGAAGAATTCGTACCGGATGTCCTCGGCCCGCAGACCCAGACCGGTCAGCACCCGCCACATCGCCACCATGAAGGGCGTCGGGCCGCAGAGATAGACCTCGTAGTGGTCGAGCGGTAGCAGCGATTGCAGGAAGGCCCGGTCCACCAGACCTTCGGCATCGCACCGCCCCCGGTCCTGGGGCGAGGGCTGGCGGTAGACGCTGCGCGCGACGATCCGCCCGCCAGAGGCCGCAGCCAGCGCCGCGACCTCATCCCGCAGGGCGTGGACCGCGCCGTTCTCGCAGGCCTGGACAAAGACCACCCGCCGCCCGCTTTGCGCCAGCCGGTGCAGCATGGACAGAAGCGGCGTCACCCCGATCCCGCCCGCCAGCAGCAGCACCGGACGCGCGCCTGCCTCGTCCAGCACGAAGCTGCCGCGCGGGGCGGCGACCTCGACCACGTCGCCCTCGACCACCTGGTCATGCAGCCAGCACGACCCCACCCCGGCCGGCACGCCCGGCGCGGCCTCGCGCTTGACCGAGATGCGGTAGTGCGTACCATCCGCCACGTCGGACGAGATGGAATAGGTTCGCAGCACCGGCCCGCCCGGCACGGGCAGGCGCAGTGTCAGATACTGGCCGGGCCGCGCGGGCCACAGCGCCGCGCCATCCGCTGGCACCAGATGGAACGAGGTGATCCCCTCGGCTTCGCGGTGCTTGCGGACCACGGAAAACCGGCGAAACGCGTCAGCCATGCCCTAGCCCCGCATCTTTTCGTCGACCAGCGCCTCTTCGGCGATCATCGCCTCAAGCTGGCGGCGGAACCGCAGCGGGCCCGCGTCGATCGACAGGTCGATATGCGGCGAGGTCTTGTGCGTCATGCCCTTCTGCACCTCGTGCAGCACGGCGCGGTCCTCCTCGAAGGCCTTGCGCACGTCATGCGCCATCATCTTCGACAGCTCTTCATCCTGCGGGCGGACATTGCGCAGCTGGAACCAGTAATAGCGCGTCTCGCCTTCGGTCACGGGGGTCATGAAGTTGTAGCTGTCCATCACGAAGGTCTTTTCGTGCAGGGACCCCTCCGGTCCCCCCGTGCCCGCGGGGGTGAACACCGCCCGGATCAGCGCGTGGCTGGGATAGCGCACCTCGTAATGCTGAAGCCGGTCGCAGTTGCCCTCGAACTCCACCACCTTCTTGTAGAAGGGCGCGGGTTCGACATCCATCATCCAGCGGTGGACGATCACCCCCTCGTCGGTGCGCGTGACGCGGAGCGGTGTGTCCTTGGTCGCGGCCTGCGCGAACGAGGTTTCATGCACCCAGGCGACGTGGCTGGGGTCCAGAAGGTTGTCGCACATCAGAAGGTAGTTGCACTTCAGCTCCATCGCGTCGCCGGCGTTCATGCCCCAGTCCGGGCTGCCGAAGTTCGGAATGTCGATGATGTCGGCGGTGTCGGCGATGGCGGCGTTGCCCATCCAGATCCAGACCAGCCCGTATTTCTCATGCACCGGATAGGGCCGCACCTTCGCCGCCGAGGGGATGCGCCCGCCGCCGGGGGCCCAGACGCATTGCCCCGCGCAGTCGAAGGTCAGCCCGTGGTAGCCGCATTCCACCGTGTCGCCCTTGATCCGGCCCTTGGACAGGGGCAGCTTGCGGTGCGGGCAGGCGTCTTCCAGCGCGATGACCTCGCCCGCCTCGGTCCGGTAGACGCAGACCTTCTCGCCCAGCACGACGACCTGCTTCAATTCGCGGCCGATCTCGTGACTCCAGGCGGCGACATACCAGGCATTCTTCAGAAACATCGCGGGATCTCCGGCTCCGTATGGAATAATATGTATAGGCATATTAGCCAAACGGAAGGGAAACGCAGCTTTGCTACAGTTTAGCCAGGCTCAATCGTTCAGGGTGCGGTTCGGGCGCGAGACCTGCATCAGCCAGTTCAGGAAATCGCGGGCGACCTGGTGCGACAGGGTCTGCAGGCCCCAGCAGACATAGTAGGCTTCCGGCAGGGGCAGCGATCGGTCGGACAGCCGGATCAGGCGTCCCAGCCTCATGTCGGTCTCTGCGAAGGAGGCCTGCGCCAGCGCGATGCCCTGTCCGCCCGCCGCGGCCTCCAGCGCCAGGCTGGACAGCGAATAGATGCCGATCGGGCGGGGAGCCACGTCCGCCAGCCCGAAATGCGCGAACCAGTCCTTCCAGCGCGGCACGTCGGCATAAGCGGCACCCCAATCGACATCGACCAGCGGCAGATGCGGCAACCGGACGGGGTCCTGCGCCTCGGGGTGGCGCGCCAGGAAGTCGGGGGAGCAGACCGGAAAGCAGATGTCGGTAAACAGCGCACGCGAATGCGAATAGCGGTTCGCCGCCTGGCCGTAGGTCAGCCGGAACATCTGGTCCAGCATCTTCGGGTCGGGCTCGCGATGCGTCGCTTCCAGCCGGACCGAGATTTCGGGCGTCTCGGCCTGGAAGCGGTGCAGATGGGGGCCCAGCCATTTCAGCATCAACGTCGGCATGCCGGATATTGTGATCTCGGCCCCGTTCCGCTGCGCTTCCAGATAGTCGCGCGCGAGCCGCAACTTTTCGAACCCCTGCGAGACGAATTCCAGATAGACCCGCGCCTGCGGCGTCAAGGCGACGCCACGACCGTCCTTGACCACCAGCGTGAGGCCCACGGTTTCCTCCAGAAGCCGGATCTGCTGGCTGACGGCACCCGGCGTGACGCCCAATTCCTGCGCGGCGCTGTTGATCGACCCGAGGCGGCCCAAGGCCTCGAACGCTTGGATGGCGCGAAGCGGGGGAAGCTGTCCGGCCATGCGCGGGTCCTATCGTTGCGGTGTCGGTTTAGAAAACCTGCCGGGGATGGCAGCGAATCTGAATTGTCCGAAGCTCTGTGCAGGCATTACGTTATTAAAGATAGACATAATATACAGCCCGGGTGCCAGCCTAGCCCGGTCCACTTTCAGCACAGGGAAGATGCCATGTCTCTTTCGACCACCCGTCGTTCACTGCTTCTGGGTGCGGGCGCCGCTGTCGGCGCCGGCTTGATCGGCCTTGGCTCCAAGCCCGCCCTGGCCCAGGGTGCGCCGCGCAAGGGCGGTGTGTTCCGGCTGGCCATCGCCGACTTCGACACCGGCGATACCCTGGACCCGCAACTGAACGAGACGCGGTTCATGATGAACCTGCAATACGCCCTGCGGAACACCCTGATCGAGGTGGGTCCCGGTGGCGCGCTGCAACCCGAACTGGCGACGGAATGGGCGGGCAACGCCGATTCGACCGTCTGGACCTTCAAGCTGCGCGACGGCGTGACCTTCCACAACGGCAAGACGATGACCGCCGATGACGTGGTCTGGTCGCTGAACCTGCACCGCGGCCCCGACACCGTGTCCGAGGCCAAGTCGCTGATGGCCCCGATCACCGACATCACCGCCAGCGCCCCGAACGAGGTGACGATCACCCTTGCTGCGCCGAACGCGGGCTTCGCCTCGCTGATGACGCTGCTGAACCTGTTGATCGTCCCGGCCGAGGATACGAACTTCGCCGCCGGGATCGGCACCGGGGGCTATATTCTGGAAAGTTTCGAGCCGGGCGTCAGCGCCCGCGTGGTGCGGAACCCGAACTACTGGAGGGAAGGCCGCGCGCATTTCGACGCGGTGGAATTCAAGGCGATCCAGGACGTGAATGCCCGCCTGACCGCACTTCAGACCGGCCAGATCGACGCGATGAACTATGTCGATGCCACCACGGCGAACCTGCTGAAGGCGATGCCGAACATGCAACTCATCCAGACGCAGGGGAAGATGCACTATGCCTTCGCCATGCGCGTGACCGACAGCCCCTTCACCGACCCCGACGTGCGCCGCGCCATGAAGCTTGCCATCAACCGAGAAGAGATCCTGGCCAAGATTCTGTCCGGCTTCGGATCGGTTGCCAACGACCAGCCGATCTCGACGGCCTATCCCTACCACAACTCCGACCTGCCGCAGACCGTCTATGACCCCGACCAGGCCCGCGCGCTGTTCAAGAAGGCGGGTTTCGAGGGGGCGAAGATCCCGCTGCACGTCGCCGACACGCCCTTCACCGGCGCGGTGGATGCGGCCCAGCTTTACCGCGAACACGCGATGGCCGCGGGGGTCGAGCTGGACGTGATCCGCGAACCCGACGACGGCTACTGGTCGAACATCTGGGGCAAGAAGCCCTTCTTCGCGACCAAGTGGTCGGGCCGTGTGAACGAGGACGCCATGCTGTCGCTGGCCTATTCCCGTGAAAGCATCGGCGGCTGGAACGAAACGGGCTGGGACAACGAGGCGTTCAACACCGCGCTCCTCGCCGCCCGCGGCGAGAAGGACGAGGCCAAGCGGCGCGAGCTTTACTGGGAATGTCAGCGCCTGATCCATGACGACTGCGGCCTGGTCGCCCCAGTCTGGGCCGACTTCCTGGATGCCACCTCGGCCAATGTCCGGCATGGCGACCTTGCCTCGGACTGGGAACTCGATGGCGCCCGCGCCGCCGAACGCTGGTGGTTCGCCGCGTAAGGCCGACCACCGCCCGGGGCGCGCCCACTCCCGCGCGCCCCGGCCCCTGTCTAAGGACCACCGATGAACGCCCCAGCCTTCAAACATTCCGCCGCCGCTGCGGCGCTGGCCGCCCTGTCCCCATTGCTGGGGTCGCGCCTTTCCGCCGGCGAGTCGATCCGGGCGCTGCACGGCACAGGCGAAAGCTGGCTGCCCGCCGCCCCGCCGGACCTGGTGGCGATGGCCGAGTCGACCGAGGAGGTCTCGCAGATCCTGTCCATCTGCAATCGGCTTGGCCTGCCCGTCGTGCCCTTCGGCGCGGGTTCCTCGATCGAAGGCCAGATCCACGCGCCTCTGGGCGGGCTGTCGCTGGACCTGTCGGCGATGTCGAAGATCCTGCGGATCGGTGCCGAGGACCTGGACTGCACCGTCCAGTGCGGCGTCACCCGCCAGCGCCTGAACGAAGAGCTGCGCGCGACCGGCCTGTTCTTTCCCGTCGACCTTGGGGCCGAGGCGACGCTGGGCGGCATGGCCTCGACCCGGGCATCCGGGACGACAACGGTGCGCTATGGCTCGATGCGCGACCTGGTGCTCGGATTGACCGTCGTCCTCCCCGATGGGCACATCGTCAAGACCGGCGGACGGGCGCGGAAGTCGTCGGCCGGATATGACCTGACCCACCTCTTCGTGGGGGCCGAGGGGACGCTGGGCGTGATCACCGAACTGACCCTGCGTCTCTTCGGTCAGCCCGAGGCACGGCAGACCCTGCTCTGCAGCTTTCCCGACATCGCAGCCGCCACGGCCACCGTCGTCGCCGCCCTGCAATGCGGCCTTGGCCTGAACCGGATCGAGCTTGCCGACCCGTTGCAGATGCGGGCGATCAATACCTATTGCGGGTCCGACCTGCCGGTGGCCCCTGCGCTGTGGGTGGAACTGGTCGGCTCGCCTCCCGCCGTGGCGCATGACCTCGCGCTGTTTCAGGACCTGGCGGCCCAGGCCGGTGCGGTGCGGCAGGACATCGCCCGCACCGCGGACGAGGCGAACGCGCTATGGCGGCTGCGCCATTCCGCGCTTTACGCCTCGCGGGCCCTGCGGCCGGGGATCAAGGGCATCTCGACCGACGTCTGCGTACCCGTCTCGGCCCTGCCGGATTGTATCGACCGCATCCTGGCCGTGGTGGCCGAAACCTCGATCCCGGCCCCGCTGGTCGGCCATGTGGGCGACGGCAACTTCCACCTCGTCCTCTTGTTCGACCCCGCCGACCCCGTGGAAACCGCCCAGGCCCGGCACATCAACGCCAGCCTCATCCGCATCGCGCTGGACCTTGGCGGCACCTGCACCGGCGAACATGGGGTCGGCCTGGCCAAGAAGGTCTACCTGCCCGACGAGCACGGCCCCGCGCTGAACCTGATGCGCCAGATCAAGCAGGCGATCGACCCGCGCGGCATCATGAACCCGTCCAAGATCTTCGACCTCTGACCCGCGAGGAATTGCCCGATGACCCCATCCTGCCAGCTTTCCCTGGTCCGCGACGAAATCGAACGACTGCCGACCTACAACGCGGGGTTGGCCGCCGCCCGGTTCGAAGCGGCCTACGGCGTACCGCTTCGGGCAAAGCTGGACAGCAACGAAAACCCCCTGGGCCCGTCGCCGGGTGCGCTGTCCGCGGCACTTGCCGCCGTGACGGGGATCGGGCGCTATCCCGACGCCTCTGGCACCACCCTGCGGGGCGCGCTGGCCGACAGCCTTGGCACCAGCGCCGACCGGATCATCCTGGGCAACGGGTCCGAGGACCTGATCGGCGTCGTCTACCGCACCGTCCTGCGTCCGGGTGACCATGTTGTGACCGTCTGCCCATCCTTCGGCCTGCACGAGTTTGCCGCTCAGGCCTGCGGGGCGCGGGTGACGAAGGTGCCCTTCACGCCGGACTGGCGCTTTCCCGTCCAGGGCCTTGCCGCTGCGATGGCCGAGGGCGCGCGCGTGCTGATCATCTCTTCGCCCAGCAATCCCGTGGGACCGGCGATTTCCTCGGACGACTTCGCCCGGCTCGTCGCCGCCACGCCGTCCGGCACCCTCATCGTCTTCGACGAGGCCTATTTCGAATACCTTGAAGAAGACCTGCGCTTCGACGCCCCGGCCATGTTGGCGGAATCGGGCCGGCCCTGGATCTCGCTCCGCACCTTCTCGAAGGCGTTCGGCCTTGCCGGGGCACGGGTGGGCTATGGCCTTGCCCATGACCCGCACCTCGTCGCCGCGATGGCGAAGGTCCGCAATCCCTTTGCCGTGAACCTGGTGGCCGAGGCGGCGGCGACGGCGGCGCTGGCGGTTGCGGGGCATCTGGCGAAGGGCGTGCAGCTTGCGCAGTCCGAACGTCAGCGCCTGTCGCGCGCGCTTGAGCTGATGGGCTTTTCCTGCGCGCCGAGCCAGACCAACTTCCTCTTCTTCGACTGCGGCAGACCCGCAGCCGAAGTTGCCGAGGCCCTGCGCCGCCAGGGGGTGCTGATCAAGGCCTGGATGGAGCCGCCCTTCACCAACCACGCCCGCGTCACCCTGGGACTGCCAGCCGAGAACGCTCTCTTCCTTCAGGCGATGTCGTCCCTGGTTCGCGGCCGCTGACCCTTACGAAACAGGATCAAGGAAAACCCCATGCGCACGCGTGCTGCCGTTGCCATTGCCGCCGGCCAACCTTTGCAGGTGATGGAGGTGAACCTCGACGACCCGAAAGAGGGCGAGGTTCTGATCGAGATCAAGGCCACCGGCATCTGCCACACCGACGAATTCACCCTCTCGGGCGCGGACCCGGAAGGCATCTTCCCGGCGATCCTGGGGCATGAGGGCGCGGGCGTGGTGGTCAAGTGCGGCCCGGGCGTCAAGACGCTGAAGCCGGGCGACCATGTCATCCCGCTTTACACCCCCGAATGCCGGGAATGTCCGTCCTGCCTTAGCCGCAAGACCAACCTCTGCACCGCGA